>NZ_JBHIOI010000029.1:0-18846 GCF_042195415.1 Bartonella sp. CE47NXGY
ATGGGGCGTGCTGTCCCTAAAATGCCATGCACATCTTGGTTGGAAGGAGACCAAAAAACACCGCCCCTTTGCTTGTCACGTTTGATAAACATGGCTGCTGCAAAAGGACTTGCGGGTTTAACACTAACACCCCCCTCACGATTTGCCACCCGTACAAAGGGGTCAATCAAATAACAAAAGCGTGAGGAAAAATCTGCACGATAGGCAAGGCTTTCTTCCGCATTTTTACCCCCCGTATCAAACACGGCAATGGCTTGCAACTTTTCTGCAACCTGTTCCAAAGCGTCTGCCACAGGGTTTTTGCCATTGTCAATCCGCCCTGCACTATAAGCCGGTGCTAAGAGAATTCCAGGTTCCACCCCCAAATGCCCCCGCGCATGCGCTAAGGCATGCACACCGGTCAAGTGAGTATTGGATCCCACCATTTCGGTTTGTGTCTCAGCAATGGTTGACTTTTCTTCCACCCGCACAAGAATAATTTGTGCCTCAATCCCCTGCGCGCACACGGCGTTAATGACATCAAAAGCCGTTCCCCTTCGCCCAAGCTTTTGGATTTTTTCTGTATCATGGGTGAAGACCAACACAGGCTCGTTAAGGGGAAAAACTTGGTTGTCAGCATCAGGGGCTGTAACAACCGCCCCAAGGGCGGTCTGATCAAATGTTGCTAAAGGACGGGATTTTTTACATTGATTAACCCTATTGACCTTAAATTATTGTCAAATACACAGAGTTATTCTTTATTTTGAGCTTTTCTTAATTCTGTAATGGGGACACCACCAATACCCCAATTGTCTGTCTCCACTTCATCAATCACGACAACAGTCGTTTTCGGATTTTTATTCAGAATATTAACTAATAATTGAGTTGCCCCTTCTATTAGTTGCCGTTTCTGTTCAGAGGTAACCCCTTCATTAGTAATTTTAATATTTATGTAAGGCATAAGATCTCCACAATTTACAAATATTGAATAAAAAAGCTCAAATAAATGAACGCAAAAAGATTAAATATTAATACATAATAATTATGCATTTTAAAGCTCGTATCCACCGGTGAAATATGCAGGCTACTGGAAGCAAAAATAGCATTTATTGATACAGGAGAAAGGAGTTGAGCTGCAATAAAGAAGCAAATCCAAACCAAATAATCCGTAACCCCATAAGCCATCGATGACCCTAGTAAGGGAAATGCCAAACTAAATAGCACCATAGGGTGAATTCCTACTACACTGAAAATTGGCAATACAAAGAGAATACAGGCATAACGCTGCCAAACAGAGAGTGATGCCAATGAATGACTAAACGTCACCGGCAACAAAGGAATAAGCAAATCACAAGTAGATATTAGCAGACTACAACCTAGCAACAACATAATTTCACTGGATATACTGCGTATCACTGCCACCAAAGGAGTCAAAAAATCAACACTGAGTGAACTCACACGCTCAATGAGGTATAGAATGCTCGCCGTCAATGCAATGCTTTCTAGTGCATTCAACCTAATAACTGTCAACGCAACGATAAATATTAGCCAGAAAAATATCAAAAAAATCCAAATTCTTACTCTCTCTCCTTCTTTATTCGCTCTTCTCTCATCGCAAATAATCGGGTTAGCTAGCGGTATAACAGGAGAAAGGCACAACAACAACAGACTGAATAGAAAAAGTGGTATCCCCAAAGCAGCGGATGTGAATATTGGTGTTCTAGGCATAGCAGCGAAAACTGTTGCTGCACCGATGCTGGTCGGCATCAGTACCATCGTGATGCTCATCATTCGCATCACAATAGCGGCCAAATGGCGAGAGGGAAAAACACTTTTTTTCAAGGCATCAATCATTAGGGGGATAACCCCCAAACTCATCGGCCAAGCTAAAAACGCAGTCAGTATCGCGATGGACAGGGTAAGCGAACCCTTTCCATAGCGCATCAACCGTTCAGAGAGAAATTCTGAAATACGCCATGTATTCATCACATGGCGCAACAATCCCATGGCGAGTAATAGCCAAAAGACATCAGTAAAACGCACAAGCACAGTACGAACATCAGGCAAGTGCCAACGCCATATCAGCACTAAAGCACAAGCCAACAGGATGAACACACCACTGCGTGCATTCCCCTTCAACCACCAGTATGGTATCGTCAAAAGCAAATAACCGAAAACAGTCACTCCAGCCAATGGAATAAGAAACCAAGTTCTTATTGAGATAGACATAAGAAAAATGAATAGCATCAGCATCGCCATTATAACGGATACGGAGGACATGCGTATCAGGAAGCTTTTTACATCATCAATGTACATTAATTGTTGAATCTTTGACTGAGTAGCGATTAAGAAGCTGCTCGTACATGTCAGTGACACAGCGCCCTGCATCCCGCAGTGCACGAGAATTAACTAAAGGCCTAGGCAAAATATATGTATAAAAATTGGGCCCCTCTACTGGATTACCGACCACCCATAATGTATTTTGTATTTGCCCTTTAGTGTCTATAGGATGCTGCCGACGGTCAATATCAATACCACCAGGATGATATCCTTGGTTGATAAATGGTCGAATGATGCCCTGACCAGCCAAATTCTGGATAAAAGGGGACTCATCACGCAACGGAGAAAAACGATCAATCTTGGCCTTGATCAGCACATCTCCATCAACTGAACTGTTTTCATCTTGAAAAACAGACTGAATTTCGAAACGGCTGGTACTAGCATTGAGAACAAGTTTAGGTGAAGGTCCGCCAGCCAAAGTCACGATACCAGCCTCCATCAGAGCCTTCAACTCTTGGTTTCGCTGCATCGGTGGGCCGACAGAAATACGGTTAAAGTTTGGATTAAAATATTCAATAAAGTACTTGTGAGATGAAGACGTTAACCCGCAAAAATCAATTGCTGAACGTAAGATATCACGGACATCTCGTAGCACATCTGTAGCAGCTTTCACTGAGCCATCAACATTACCTGCAGCGGAAGAATGAAGATCGTCCTTCAAATGCTCCATGAAGAATCTTGTATAATCCTTCAAAGAAGCAAATATTTTATTTCGATAAGGATACAGCAACGCTTGAATACACTGCTCGTCTTTGGAAGTAACAACATAGGTTTCAGGGTCTAGCCAGTGCCCCAGCTGCGTACTTCGATAGACATAACACATTTCTTTAAGCAACAGAGGTAAAAGCTGCGTTTCGAAATCCAGCTTCGGAGAACCGTTAGCAATGCTGGATTGCTTACGCAGATGATGTATTGCATCGAGAGTAAGGAATGATGGTATGTATTGCCCACTACCACCCTTTTGATTAATCCCGCGACTACTAAAAGGCAATGTTTGACGGGAGAATAAAGCTATCTTCGGTTCTGTGCCGCTTGGCATGTAGCGCAATTGTCCAGCATTTTCAGTAAAAGTCCCACCGCGACCGTAAGTCAATTGCGACAAGACATCATAGCTAGTTAATCCAATTCCCTGCACCAGCACACGAGACTGAGATTGTATAGAGTCCAACTTTTCAATTGGATAAGGATTCGAATAATAGTTCAGAAGAGCGTTTTTCATTTGGTGACCAGCCACAAACTGTTGCAGGCTTTCATCATGCGATGAATATATATTCTTACCGTGACCCGTGGTCATATAAACAAAATCTACACTATAATGACAGCCATCTTCCAAAAGAACATCCGTTTTATTATCTTGGTGGATATGGAGATTGATAACCTTTTGTCGGATCTCCTTAATACGAATACCGGAAGGTAAATCTTGCGTGAGCTCTTGGTAAGCCCAAGACAGGTATTCCCCTAACAAACGACGTGATAAATAATCATTTTCTTTGATTTCTCTCCCAACATTATGCTCTGTACGAGAAAAAACACCGTTAATATTACGATAACCTTGTTGAATAGCCCATTGATAGAAATTCGGCCCTTTACGAATAGGCCCGACACCCTTAACTGTATCATCACCAAATAAAGTAATCTGGCAAGCGACAGTGTTAACCAATAAATGATCCGGTTGATGCACACTATGGGTACCGGTCCCCATCTCATTGGAATCAATCAATAAAATATCAATGTTCCCAGAAAATGGATAATGGGAATAAAGCGTGAGCAAGCGTTCGAGAATACTGACCCACGAGGACCAACGCCCAAAATAGCGACTGTAGAGTGAAGCATTCTGTAATCTCTCCTATTAAAATAATTTGACTTTCACAAAATATTTCAAAAAGAATGGAATAAATTCTCTCGACTTTTTAGTGAAGATTGCGGATTTATGAAACGCCAACAACCTTTTTACAAAGACAATATTGACAGATTCCAGCAGCGGCAAAAAGCGCTACAGCACCACAGATAACGGAAAGCGCAATGGCATATGAACCAGACTGTAAAAAACTCGTCAAGAGAGGTCCTAATATTTGGCCAAAACCGTAAGTTAAGGTAGCCAAGCCTAGCAGATTTATACCATACGGCGCATATAAACGCTTAGCTAACGGCATAACTAGAGAGGTCGTCCCCATAAAAGTAAATCCAAACCCTATACAACTGAGAACGATCAGTACAAGAGACTGACTGAATAATGTCAGTAATACGCATCCTCCTTGGATAAGCAAATTGAGCATCAGACAACGTAATACCCCCCACCGATGGGCTCCCCATAACCAAATGAAACAACTAGGAACAATGGCAATTCCGACAAACGACCATAAGTGGTTAGCAAGTCAGTGGGAAATTAAATGTTTTCGCCATCAGAGGAAGATATGTCGCGACAATAATATAACCAAACCCAGCGAGCCCATAAATCAGAGCGAGTTCCCACCAAACGATATTTTCGTGTGCCAATGACTCGTTAATAGCAAATTGAGATGCATCAACACGACGTGGAAATAAAATAAATAACACGAGCAACAATATAACAGATATTAAACCAGCTCCAAACCAAATACTTTGCGCGTTCAGTGATTTACTCAAACCAATAATAACATACTCATTACCCAGTAGAATACCAACTCCCACACCCGCATAGAGCGAAGCAATAACCCACACCTTGTGACTATGCTGCATAACCGTCATAGAACCAAAAATCATCATTGCCGCACTCGCGATACCGGCAGCAAAGCGGATAAAGAAGACCAAGTAAAAGTTTGGTGTCAACGCCATGGCAAAAATAAGTGCACTCGTCACTATAGCTGCACCAAATAGCATGTAGGGAGCACGGGATATATTCCCAACTCTGCAAAACGAAAAAAACATACTCCCAATTAAATAACCGCCATAATTAGCGCTAGCTATATAAGAAAGTTGCTTAAAGGTAAACAATCCTTCATCCAACATAACTGGAAATACCGGCGTATAGAAAAATCGCCCGATCCCCATCCCCAAAATCATAATAATCATACCGAATACAGCGACTTTGAAATAACTCAAATCTTGACGATTATTTTTCCCCCCCATTACTCTAATCCCTTAACTAATAATTCGCTCATCCGCATTCTATCTCATCGAGAGTAACACTTATCTCAGAGAATAAAAGCCAATCTAGCCATTTGTTTGAACAACCAGAGGAACATATTGAGCGATTATTGTCAACATTACTGGATCAGTTATATGCATTTCTTCGTTTTACACTCTGCTCCATGTATGATCTTCTCCCTACAAAGCTTCTTTTTCAGAAAATAATGGCTGAAATTAAGCAGCAATAACAACGAGGAAATCAATAAGCACGCCCCCGTTCAAACAAGACAATATCCCCTAAAGCTCTGCTTCATCAGGTATGACTAAAATACCCTCACAAGGTTGCGTTATGTTCACATGGTGAACACCCTCAACCATCAAGCGGCTTAGTATCCAACTTAAAGAGAGATCAAGGACAAGCTTTTGCGCACGCGCCCATTCTGCTCTTAAATTCTGCTCTGCTCTTTCCAAAACAAAGGAACCTTCATCCGGTAACAACCAAAAATCAATAGTATTGAAGGGTATAAAGGCTACTTTTAATATAGCTTTGTTTTTTATCAGCAGCAGTAAAAAGTTTGTTTTTTTATAAAAATTGAAATTTATTCATTTTTTATCGTATATTTTATGTTATCTTCTTTAAATTAATTAAAAGATCATAGAATATTAAACTGATAGGATGCATTTTTCTCAAGCGGCATTTTTAGAGAAATGTTGATTTAATCAGTGAAGACAAGCAATGAGCAAAGTTATAATTTGAAAAGACAGTATATAATGTTTTATGATCAATGATCTAAATTAGAGACATGAATTGGGGGAGTTTGATCTTTCTTACAGCACAGTAGCTCAAAAAAACAGTAGATGAAGTTTAAAATTCACCATCATCCATCATAAGATGAAAGCTTTCATCCCAAGTTTGATTTTTTTAAACTATTTTCTTGTTCTTTCTGTAATATCTAAAGAATATCTTCAAGCACTCATAAGCACTCTTTTAGGGTATCATTTCCATGATCAAAGTAATGGTTATCGAGCTTCCATTCAAGATACTGTTTTGCAAAAGGAAATCGTCATTTCAGGATACGGAGGGATTTATGTATTTAGTCACAATGTATCATGCACCCTTCCTCTTATATCAGAAATTTAATTCTTAATCGTAATGACGTGATTAAAAAGCACCTTGCGAGACAATCTTTTTAATAAATAAAGTAAAGATGAATTCTGAAAAAAACTTTTTTAGACGTAAAGTGATACGGAGAAACAATCAGAAAGAAAGGGGGGGATTACAAATGTTGATGACTATAAAAAAAGATATCAAAAAATTACCAAAAACCGATTTATGGATCATTTGTGCTATTTCAGCTGATCAGCAAAGAGAATGGATCAGTAAATGGTGTATAAAAAATAAACACACTTCTATAAGTCCTAATTATGTCAATGATCTTGCCGTCCTAGGGTCATTTTACAGATCTAGACAAAATGATTACTACGGAAGCAACAGCCCCACAAGCAACTCCCCTCCAAAGATGACAATCTCATTTATGAGGCTTATGTTGCTCCTCATAATCACTTTAAAGTTGCATCATTTGCTCTCATTAATACGCTTTGAAATCTCATATAGACTAAGGGACCTTTTAAATTTTGGGATGGTTATGGAAGCCTTCTTTCCACTAATCCCTGAATGGGGATATGAAACCGCTACCTTTTCACAGAAAAATATTCTTTTCAATGAAAATTCTTATTGTACAATCTATGGAACAACACAATGAACAGAGCACGCACCCTTGCTCTCACCTATGGCTCCTATAATGCTGTCCGCATGCTGATCGGCGTTTACCATGCGATTTTTTTAATGTCCATGGGAGTGAGTCTGGCGCAATTAGCTCTGCTTCAGGTTGTCTTTTCCACCACCATCCTGCTGCTTGATTTTCCCTGCGCTGTTTTATCTGACAGATATCGGCGTAAATATTCCGTTATGGCTGGGGTCTTTATGACAGGAGTATTTTATCTTCTATGCCTTCAAGCTCCCAATATGACAGCACTTATTATTGCGCAAATTCTCTATGCAGCAGGCATTTGCATCATTGTCAGCGCCATTGACGGATGGATTTACCATTCTCTAGGCGATAAACAGGATCACTTTTCGCATTATGCTCATCTCTACCACCAGGTTAACTCTTTCGGAAGTATTCTCAGTGGGATTGTAGGAATTGGAACGATCTATTACTCTGGACGATATTTTATGGGATATATCATCTCATGCCTCATGATGGGATTTATTTTTTTGATCTTCCTTATTGTTCCTGAAGAAAAGAAAACGACAACTGAAACGTCCAAAACAAAAACAATCTTGCACAATGCCAAGGAAACGCTCTGGATATTTCAAAATACAGTAGGAGGAGCATGGTTTATTTTCCTCATGTGCCTTTTTAGCGCTGGTATTCAGATTATTTATCATTTCTGGCAACCGATAATACTTTCAGGGGGAAAAATTCATCACCTCAACGGTTCGCAAATGCTCGTCTTGATGTGCTGCCATATTGGAGCCTTTTCAGCACAATATTTTTCAAATTTACTGATGTCTAAGTATCATGTTCTTGATAAAAAATATAAGAATTCTATAAAATATTTTTCCTTCTTTTCTGCGCTGATGTGCATAACGCTCTATTTTTCAGTTCATAGCCATCAAACTGCTGCATCAGTCATCGCCTTCTCTTTAATCCATGGATTTATTTGCACTGTACCGATCGGCGCAAAAAGCTTATTTTTCTCAGAACTTAACCAAAAACAAACGCAGCATATTTCCGGTGTTGTTGGTGCTGTCTCTTTTAGCGGAAGAATATTTTCAATTACAGTATTGAGTATTATTTCTTTTCTTCCTGCAAAAGTTTCTCCATCTTACTACCTAATATTACCGACCATTACTTTTTTCATGTGTGGTTTGGTTGTCATGAGATGGATGAAACACTTTCAAAAGTCTCTATGAGAGGAAAACCATAACATTTCACCCACAATGTTTTCTTCTAAAAGAAATCTATAACTTTTTTGAGAGCATTGCCACATCCAACTTTCAATACACAATGCAAATATAAAGCAACACGTTGATTTATAATGATAATATACCAAACGCGAATATTGTAAGATTCTTTCTTTTCAAATCTGCTTTATGGTTGAAACAATCAAAATCATTTGCTTGCACATCATAAGCAAAGAAAGCCGTATAAATAAAAACGATTTAGAAAGGAAAAATGCCTTTTATGAACTCTCATAGTCAAAATCTATAACAACAGGAAGGCAGATATATAATATGCCTCTTTGCATCTTCATAAGTATACAAATGATGTGGCTTTATAAGGCTTTATATGTCTCACAGAAACTTTTGTGTTTTATACCATTTACGAGGCAGCGTCGCAAAATGGGCTTACACACATTGCAAAGATATCTCTTTAAAACAAGCGCATAAATCGGCAACACAAGTATATTTGTGTTTAGAACATGCTTTTTATATGAGAGGCATAATCCCAACGGGATAAACAGAATTCCGATACACAGTCAACTGCTTTTATAACAATAGATGGCGGAGAGGAAGAGATTCGAACTCTCGAGAGCCTTTTGAGCCCTACTCCCTTAGCAGGGGAGCGCCTTCGACCACTCGGCCACCTCTCCAACAGAGAGGCATAAATGGTATCAACAGAAAGTTCAAGACATTTTCGATTTTTTTCCCAAATATCTGAATTTTTTTTCCTTTATTGATCCCATAAGGAGCAAAAGTTAATAAAACAAAAATTGTGTCTTTTTTACCACAGCATCTCGAATAGTACATGTATATATTACAAAAAGGTAATTTCACATTTGAAACTCTAAAAAGATTAGTTATAGCTAAGATAACAAGTGCTGCGTATTTACTTATGTCTTTGTCCTTAATGCGTTAGGCAAATGGTACTCTTTAGAAGAAATTTAACCGGACCTCGGAGATCCCATATGAATATTAAATCCCTCTTTTTAAGCTCTACAGCAGCTTTTTTAGCAATTTCTGGAGCACATGCTGCTTCAACAGTTATCGCCGAACCCGAACCTGTAGAATATATTCGCGTTTGTGATGCCTATGGAAAAGGATATTTTTATATCCCTGGAACAGAAACCTGCATGCGTTTATCAGGAAATGTTCGTACTGATTTTATAGGCGGTGATAATATCGATGCAACAACCGAAACTGAACTAAGAAACAAAAGAAAAACCTATGGCGCAGCATCACGGCTCACCCTTGTTTTTCAAGCAGCTTCTGAAACAGAAATGGGAACACTTCGTTCATATGCAAGAATTTATTCAAACTGGGGTGATGGTAGAGACAACGCTGCTGCAAAGCTTGCCGCGGCTTACATTGAACTGGGTGGTTTTCGCGTAGGTCTTGATGACACAATTTTCAACAGCTGGACTGGTGATTATGGAAATGTTCTCAATGATGACAGCATAGCACCTGCTGGCACAACACGCACCAATTTTATTTCCTACACCTTTAGTGGTGACTCCGGCTTTTCTGCTATTATCGGCGCTGAATTAGGCAATAATGCAGATTCTCTTCCAGGAATAACAGGATACTACATTGATAAAGATGATAAGCTTGTTTCTATCACTGAGGGCACTCTTCCAAGTAAAGCAATTAAAAATTACACCCCGAATGTGGTTTTGGGTATAAAGTTCATGCAAAAATGGGGTGGTTTTTCAGCAGTTGCAGCATATGATGCTTACTACAAAAAGTGGGCTGGAAAAGTACGTGCAGATTTCAATGTCAACGATCGTTTCAATCTATGGGTAATGGCTGGCTATAAAAATGGACTTGATTACTACACAGTAAATGCAAATGATGAGTTATCACGAAAAAGCACAACAATTTATGCAAACTGGGGTGGTAAATGGGCTGCTTGGGCGGGTGCCACTTACAAGCTTACTCCAAAAGCAAATTTGAATGCTCAAGTTTCTTATAGTGCTGTAAAAACCTTTGCAACTTCTGTAAATATTACATACACGCTGGTTCCAGGATTTGTGATTACACCTGAATTAACCTATGTTTCTTGGAACGATGATCGCGTTGTGACGGATAAAAATAATGATGAAAAACATTTATTCAACAAGAAAAGTGCTTTTCAAGGTATGATCCGTTTACAGCGTTCATTCTAATCCTATTTAGGCTACAGCTTTTAAAAACTGGCAACATGGTTTGCCAGTTTTTATTTTTGAAATCAAATATCATGAATATCTTTTCCTGATACGTATTGTCTTGTCTCTCGAAAAAAAACCGACTTAGTTTCATAAAACTACTCTTAGAAGATTAACCTGATATGTTTGATAAGAGCACCTCACACGGGCTTTTACACATCACTTCAAACACAATCTCTTCCTTGCCCTTTAAAGCATGAATAACCCCCTTTGCTTTATGAGCAAATTGGTCTTTCTTGGTAATTTACTTCTAACCTTTGTTAATTTAGGTCATGATCTTCTCAAATAAATTCTACACTGAACAGATAAAATATTGAAAAAACAAGATATCATTGTGTTTTTGATATGCCTGAATGTGTCTTCTATCAACACTCTAAAACACAACGTTTTATAACACTGCTTCATTAAAAAACTTAATCATTAAGAAACATGCTGTCAAAACGATGCAAACATCCCCTAAAGCAATAAAAGAGAAAAGAGATATATCTTCAAAAAAATGAATTGACCTCTTCCCCTTCTAAAGAATAGCCCCCCTATCAATAGCAATCTGTAAATGCCCCTATTTTTCTTGAATCTGCATCACTTTGATTTATAATCATAATTTATAATTTTGCATGTTTCAATCAACCAAAACCTTTCACTTGTACACGACAAGCGGAGAGAGCCGTGTGAATAAAAACGAGTAAAGAAAACCCTTTTATGTATCGTTTTAAGTTCCAAGGGTTGTCGTAACATTGAGATCTGACAAAGTGTACGATAATGCTAGGCACTTTTATTAAGCATAAAAATGAGGATACACTTCATAGAGGATTTTAGATTATATTCTCTATGAACGTCGCTGTAAAATAAGTGTTGTAATACACATTAAAAGACATTTCTTTAAAACAAGCATGTAAATATACAATACAAATCCATTTTATTTGAAGCGTTTTACCCTGCGTAAGGAACATGTCATCATATACACAACATCTTGGCTTTATGCGTTTTTAAAGGAAGAAAAATATAAGACAAAGAAACAATAAAATTTAATCTCTGCAAATCATAGAGCTTTCAGAGTTATGTTTCCATAAAACGCCTTATACCCTACAGGGGATTTTTTACACGATTAATGCCCTTTTTACATAAAGCCAATTGGCAAAAAGCAGCCTTTCCTGATAATAAAAAGGCTTACACGTAATCATAAGCCATATTTTCAATTAAAACACATTGAATTCACGGAAAATACTTATCAACCAATGCATAAAGAATTGCTGCTGTTTCAACATCTAGAATCCCATCATAATTTTCTTGACGAAAATGAAGTTGAAATGCTCGGATCAAATCTTTGTATCCTGTTTGGGTACACGCAGCAGAAATGTCATATCCATAACATTTTAGCTTCGCCAAAACATCTTCTTTGGGTGGCAAATTCTTAGAGAATTGCTCTTGATAATGACTTTTTAGTTCATCATCATACCATGCTCCTATACCTGCGCTATAAAGTTCTCTCCATGGAAAAGCTGCTCCTGGATCACTTTTTCTTCCAATGGCAATATCACTATGTCCCACCACATCAGTTGGCATAATATCGGGATACCGTTGAAGAATATTCAAGGCAAGTTCCTTAACAGCATCAATTTGTATTGGATTATAAGGAGGAAACATACCCGTCCCATCATGATAAGTCGCTAAATTAACGATTTCAATCCCGATAGATGCATCATTGAGATGACTATGCCCAGCCCATGAACTCACACCCGCATGCCATGCACGCTCATTTTCATCAACCAGATTAAAAATACGCATATCCTTAAAGCCTGCCTCACGATATGTCTGCTCTGAAGGATCAGGAACAAGATAGTGTGCACTAACCTTTTCTCCTGTAAGCGCCATAATCGAGGCTTTAAAA
This sequence comes from Bartonella sp. CE47NXGY, assembly GCF_042195415.1. Lineage (NCBI taxonomy): Bacteria > Pseudomonadati > Pseudomonadota > Alphaproteobacteria > Hyphomicrobiales > Bartonellaceae > Bartonella > Bartonella sp. CE47NXGY. Next base: position 12,527 of record NZ_JBHIOI010000029.1, read on the forward strand.
TCAATAGCCGTATAATGCATAACGAGAAAATGAACGCGACGACTAAAACTCTTGACAGAACGATAACTGTTGTAATCAATCTGATACATAAAAGCCCTTTCTTTTTTGCTTAAAAAACCACTGCGCATCACAACAGATAGAATACGAACTGTTAAAAAATGCAATAAACTTCCCATCTAGATACTAAGAATTACGACTAAAATTTGTTCATCAAAAATATTGACACTCTTATCAACAATTAAGACCACATTTTTATTTTTCTCCCACACACGCATAAAATGTTTTTAACCACATTAAATATTTTCCCCAAAAAAATTCCTACAAATTACCAATCAAAAAGAAAACAAAAGCGTAAAATGATCACTCCTTAAATCTTCACGTCTTACAAAAAAATAGTTCTTCCTGTTATCAAATTGAAAAATATCGCCCCTCGGAAGTGAACACCCAACGATCATGCAATCACACAAAAACTTAAAGGAAAAATTTTATGAGCTCTTTACAGCAATTTATTATCAGATAACAGAACGGCACATGTTCGCAATAAACTCTTCACGGACATATTGTTCAATAAAATTTGCAAAGCTTTCCTGTAAATGACACGACTTCTTGTCTTTTCACACCATCGCTTTTTGATTTTCAGAAGAATCTCAATTATCTACAACGCTTGCGGTACATGACGTCTCTGGATTCCTTGTCATAGGCTCCATGAAAGATAACATCTTGATTTATAATCATAATTAATCATTATAAATATTGAATATAGCGAGCCTAATATCGTAAAGTTTTTCTTAATCTTGAATCAATCAAAGTCATTTAATGACACATCAAAAGAAAAATTACCCTATAGACAAAAACCACTGAAGAAAAGGATCAAAATACTTCTTATAATAGAACGTTCAATAATTTAGGCAATATTTTACATCCCCATAGAGGTTCATTTTTTCTTCTCCATTTTCAAATATCTTTTTAAGACAGCCCAGGCTGCATATTCTTGTAAGACGACACCTAAAAGTGGTCGCGTATAGGGAAAAGTAATATAATCCTCACCATAACCTTTCATCCGTATAGTTATGGTAGCATGTCCAAGGCTTTCTGCTTGATTTTCTAATGTCTCCAAAGAAGGCTCTAGGCTCACTTCAACCTCAAGCAGTGGAATATCTTGTTTACCTTTTTCTATGGGCTGAAAATATTTTAAAAGCAGCGGATCATTGCCCAACCAATGAACCTCTGCATGCATCGCTAATTGTTTACAAGCAGTAGTAACTTCTGCCCCAACTAAATAGGGGTGAAAATGATTTTCAAATGCTTCCACGAAATGTTGTTCCAAGAGCGCTTCTGATTGAGCAACCAGTTGCACCAAAACATAGGGGCTTTTCCATAAAAAATGCCGTTCAAAGGGTTCATTTTCAAGATGATCATCAACCCACTGCGCAATAGTACTTTCATCAATTCCAATCAAAGTCCATGCATACTCCGCACGCGATACAGAAAAATATTTCTTCTCGTTGTGTTCTAAATAATTCTCTAAAAGCGCAAGAGCCTGTGATGGTGGACCAGGCAAAACAACAAGTGTACTTCCATCGCAAGAGAGATAAAACCCTGGTGCTGTGCCTGTAGGATTATCAAGCACAGTTGCTGTCTCAGGAAACAATGCTTGACGTGCATTACTCTTATCCGCCGTAATCCCTAATCGTTGTAATTGACCTTTTATTGTTTGCCAAACATCTTCATGATGTACCAAAGGCTGCTTTACAGCTTGAGCAACTCCATCGCGTGTTTTATCATCTGATGTTGGTCCCAATCCCCCACTGATAATGATAAGATCTTCTTGTCCAAGACAAGAAACAACAGTCTCACTGATTTGCTGTAATTGATCAGCACAAACAAAATGACGTGTAACTTGAATATTTCTCTTGTTCAAGCTTTGGCTTAAATCTTGTAAGTTTGTATTCAAATATTGTCCTGAAAGGAGTTCATCACCAATAGTAATAATGGCAGCACGATGAACAAAGACAGAATTCATAAGAGAATTGCGAACAGCTTCAGCCATTTGACGGGTAGAGGCTATACCTCCAAGATCATAGGTAACGGTTTTTCCAGCACGAATAACCTGATCAACACTCTCAGACAGTTGTTTTGCTGCATCTTTAAAGCCTAAGTGCTCTAAGAGTAAAGCCGTGGTATAAAGCATCGCAGAAGGATTGGCTTTATTTTGTCCAGCAATACGTGGTGCGCTTCCATGAACAGGTTCAAAACAAGCAATCTCGCTCCCCACATTCACATGAGATGCAAGCCCCAATCCCCCCATTATCCCAGAGCCAAGAGTAGAGAGAATATTGCCAAACATATTTTCAGCAACAATCACACCAAACTGCTCTGGCTTGGTTGCAATCCACAAAGCAACCGCATCAACATTCTGAATATCTGCTTCAATTTCCGGATAGTTTTGCGCAATCTTCTCAAAAATTTCCTGAGCAAACTGTCCACTTTCTCGCATAACATTGGGCTTATCAGCAAAAGTAACTCGCCTAAAGCTATATTTCCTTGCATAAGAAAAAGCGTATTCAAATAACCGCTCTAAACCAAAGCGTGTCTGCAAACGGACTGTCCACGCAGCTTCCTCAAGCCCATATTTTGTCAAATTTGGATGTTTTAGCCAAACGGCTGTTTCAGGAGAAATACCCCGAAAATCCAATCCAGCATAAAGGCCTTCACTATTTTCTCTGATAACACAAAAATGAAAAGGACGTTGGGGACCAAAGATGTATCTTACAGGACGTATATTCGCAAACAAACCTAATTTTTGGCGAAGTTGAAGTGCGGGAGAAACATAGGCAAGGTTTTGCTCTTTTAAATGCGGAGCAAGTTCTTTTAAAGCCGCTTCTTTTCCTTTACTGGTCACAGCACCAAGTAAAATAGCATCACTCTGAGTAATTTTTTGCCAAGTCGCTTGAGGAACAGAAGCTCCTTCCCGTTTCCAACATTCAACACCAATATCACCATAAGTTAATTCAATCGGCAATTGGAATTGCTCTAAAACCATCAACGCAGCATCACAAACCTCTGGTCCTATCCCATCACCAGGTAATACAAGAACTTTCTTTTTCATAATCCCTCCAGCCACTCATCAATAACTGCATCCGTCATAGTAGGATTATCCTCCCACAAACGCGTACCAGCACCAGAGATAATCTTATATTCATGGTTCAGATTATGACTTTTCGTCTGATTATTTACCGTTGCAAGTTGCGACTTTTCTCCCACTAAAGCTAAAAACTTCCCCTTATACTTAACTATCTCATCTCTAGCATCCATCATCAATAAGAGTTTAAACCCTCTTGTCATGCGTTCAATTGCCACGCTTTTTTGTTTATCGGGAATCTCCAATAAAACTCTTTTTTTCATAATGCCAGAAGGATGCATAAAACCATTGAGTATTTCCAAAGCCCCCGATAAATCATTATTTTCTAAGGAGGCAAGAATATCTCCAAGGCGCCGTTGCAAAACCTTATCTGGATAGCCAGGCGCATTCACAGCAAGCACAGCTTGAACATTGGGAAGCTGGGCTGCCAATATTTGTACCAATGTTCCAGCCATAGAAAATCCCACAAGAACTGCGGGCTCTTTAAAATAGCTTTTAAGTTTTTCTGCCATAAAAGATAAAATGTCTACAGCAGAATAATTGAGAACATGAGAACTCTTAGGAAAAAGAGAAAGCGTATCCAGCAGAGTGACAGGGAATCCTTTTGTTGAACATAGCTTTGTCAATGGAGAACAAAAAACACCACCATCCCAAATTGGCATTACAGGAGAAAGAATAATAATAGGAAGGCTCATTGATCAATTCCTCCCCTTATTTTTAAACATGCATTAGAGCCAGAACTTTTCCCACCCAATATAATGAAAATACAGATATGTTGAAATTCTAAACTCATAAGCTTCCCCCATAATAATCGATTTGTTAAACTCAAACTAAGCTTGTAACAAATTTTAAATCCACTCAATCCAGCAACTTAATAAAAAAATTCATCTAATGTACAGGTGCCCCATTTGTGTAAAATATCAAAAGCATTTCCGCATAATGCTTTCTTTTTATCATTTACTCAGCTTATTTCTGAAGTCATAAAATGACGCGCTTTTTGAATATAAATGATAAAACCAATCATACAACACACAGCTAATAAAGCTGCCATAGCCCGTGGGCTATGACCAGAGATTTTTCCGATAACCGCTGCACTGAGTGCCGCACTTCCTAATTGCAAAGATCCCATAACACCAGAAGCCGCTCCCGCAGCTTTCGGATGCGATGAAATAGCCAACGCTGTTCCTAACGGCAATAAAAAACCATTGCCAAAAGTAAGAACAGCAATAGCCATAAAACTTGTCACAAGGGGCCATGGGCTTAGATACATTTGCAAAGCAAACAGCACACCACCTATCACAAAAATAATGTACCCTCTCCCCACAGTTTTTTCCATAGACTCGCGTTCAAAAAACCATCGCGCCAAAAGATTTCCCAAAATATAGGGAAACGAGACACCAATATAGCTATAACTAATGTGTATCGGCGATAACCCCAAAGTCGTGAGTAAAAAAGGCGACTCCACAATATAAGCAAAATAGGCAGCGTAAGAAAAACACGGAATAAGTGCATAAAAAATAAATTGTTTATTTCTGAAAACACCTAAATATGCCTTCATCAATCCTACCGGAGAAAAATGCTGCCGTTTTTGAGGGGGTAGAGTTTCGCTTAGCACAAAACAACATAGCAAAATGGTCAAAAATATAAAAAAGCTTAAAAAGATAAAAGTTGCCTGCCAATGAAAAGCCTGTATCAAAAGTCCACCAATGAAAGGTGCAAGCGCTGGTGACATTCCAATAAAAGGGAAAACAATCAAATAAAGTTTTCCAGCCGCTTTTTTATCCAACAAATCATTGATAATTGCACGACTTAAGACAAGTCCCGCACAAGCACCAAGACCTTGCAAAAAACGTAACACAAGAAAAGCGTGAATATGAACCGTATAAATCACACCAAGTGTCGTAAATAACCACAAGAATAAGCCCAATAGAAGTGTTTTTTTACGCCCAAAATTATCACTCAGCGGCCCATAAATGAGCTGTCCAAGTGCCAATGCCAACAAAAAAACCGCCACTGCACTTTGAATTTGAGATTGTGTCACTTGATAATATTGACGCATATCGCCCAGTGCCGGTAAAAAAATATCGGTAGAAATCAGCCCTCCCGTCGATAAACATACGATAAGTATAATGAATAGCAAGTTATATTTATGAGTCATAAAGAAAATCACACTTTTTAGGTAGTTATTAAATAGTATTTAATTAAATATAATTATATTTTATGCTTATATATGCAAATAATAATTATTAAAAGTGTTATTATTTTACTTTATAAAAATATTATTTTTCTTATAGAAAGCATTTTATTTTACAAACTTCACGAGCTAAAAAGTTATTCCCTAACTAAGCTCTCCTGTACAAATACTTTGCCGTAATCTTCCGCTGCTTTTTTCATTGATATTATAAGCAAAAGCATAATCTCTCTCTCCACGGCAACAGTCCCACTTTCTATACAATATCCATCAAAGTTGATCGACAAAACGCAAAGCAGAAAAACAATCTCTAACGTCTCTACCCCAAAATCACTATGGTATAAACACGGCGCATAACACAACAATAGCTTGAAGCCCCTATCAACACAAATAATTGTGTAAAAAATCGTGATCTATCCCCTATACCATAAAATATAATGCTTTCTCTGCAAACCAACTCACAACCAAATATATCTTACTCATTTCATAAAACTCTTCATCTAAGATAAATATCAAAAAATTATCGTGTAACATATTAACAAATATGATGTCATAACAATTCAATAAGCTTTTTATTTAACTTAATCCATGATCTTTTATAACACCATGAATTGAACATTACTGATATTTATTTTTATCTTCAAATGCGCCTTCTAATCTCATTTTATAAATATTCTTCCCATAAAAACAGTAACACTTTTATAAAAATAAGCAGATATACCCCCTACTTTATAAGCTAGAAACCAATAAACGATAGTATCCAGTTTTTTTAAATTATTCTCTCTCATGAGAAATTCGATGATAATATGATAATAGTATACGGATAGCCCGCTTTTTTTCAGACATAAGTGAGGTCTTTTGGATTGTATAGCCACATTTTACTTCTCATAACAAACATTTGTTTAAAGTATTTTCCTATTCCTTTTTGGCGCATATCTATTCACTTTTGGAACATAATTTGCAAAAAGGCATTGTATCTCCAGCATA
>NZ_JBHIOI010000030.1:0-16026 GCF_042195415.1 Bartonella sp. CE47NXGY
TTATGTGAAACACCCATCTTCTTCGCAAACGCACGAACCGATAGACCCTTACGATTCTTCTTATTCATAGTTGCTCCTTGCCTTCTTTTCTGTCCTAAGAAGGAGGTGGTTACGGCGTATTAGGATAAAGAGAGATTTACGGTACCAACTGAAAAACAAGATTTAATACGATAAGGAAATAATTAACACATTAAATTCGTTATTTATCAATGAGTTATGTGTACAATGTACAGTCAAATTGAAAATTCTGTCGCTAGCGATAGTTCGCGCTCGTCCGCCCCGCAACAGACCCAACCCGCTGGGAAGTACCTTTTGAATTGATTTTATTGTATTTTTTCTGGAAAAAGCGAAGCATTATCGATAATCTTCTTTGAATTAATATCCTCCCCACTTTGCAAGCAGGGAAGATGAAATCATATTTTAAACTAAGCGACTTTTACGACAGATCTTGCTAGAACCTGTTTTGCTTCTTTAATGAGAGCTTTATATTTTCTGTTTTCTTCATCTACTCTGAAGGCATCAAGAAGACGCACATGAATTGGACCTAAAAGATATAAAACTTTTTCACCAGCGTTCATACCCTCCCAATAACTTGGCAAATCAAAGCGTGTATCATTATCGTAATCGGTCTGTTCTTGACTCTCGAGTTCTATCCAGCGGTCAATGATCTTAGCACGCAACACTGTACTGTATCCTGAAATTAAGATAAGGCATTCACGCTTAGGTAGGTTGTAGCAGACTAATTTACGTCCTGTAGAATCCTTATAATTTCCTTGAAATTTACTCACCTCAATTTTGAGGTCAGTACATATTTGTCGAATATCTCTTACAATATTGTCATGCCTTTTATCGCATAATTCCGCAATTTCACGGCTAGACATTGTTAAAGTGGTTTGGGTATTTACTAAATTGTTCATAACGAACTCCTATCTACTTAGATGCCTTCTATTCATACCCCAAGGGGTATCGGGTGCTAGAAAACACGGTAGATAGTCCGTCGTTATGCTTTTCCCAAAAGGGTATTGTATAGCATAACTACACCCGACGAGATCATTATATGCGACGAGCATAGAATGAGTCAAAGCCTTAATGTGCAGAGAAGAGATTGTTCCGGCAATCTATCCGCTATCTATCAAGGTGTTTTCTAGGCACCTGATTTAACGATATATGTTTTTCGTGAATCTTGTCAAGTAATAAGATTGCTGTGAGTAGTGTGGTGACATAGCTTAAGAACATTATTTAGCTTTCTTATTGGCGGCGTATTCTTGACGTTTAAGTTGTCTCTGTATGTTTTTGATTAGTCTTTCATTGGCTTCTTTTACAATAGCACTTGCAATCTCTGGCTTGGACATCACCCCAGCAATGGAGGGTCCTTTTTGTTTTGCAATGGGGAATTGATCTCCATCGGCTCTTTGAAACACATTCCCATTCAGCTTTTTTAATTCAACGCGCTTTGGAAAACTCCCACCTTTGATAAAAGCATGGGGTAATATTTCTTTCTTTCCAAACAGTGTGTAAGTTACGCCGCGTTTTGTTTCGTTTGCTTTAAAAAATTTAAGAGGTATCGGTGTTCCAGAACCAATGATATCTGTCTCAAGAAACCTTGCTGTTGCCTTTTCTTTAATATAAACACCTCTTCTTATACGCTTTATTTGGGCTGATGAGATGTCTGCAACTTGCTTTTCAGTAAAGCGTTCAACTTGTTTTGCTGCAGTGTTTAGAGCATTACGCAGAGCCCAATTAAGGCGTGGTGCTTGAAGGTTTGTGAAGGTATCCTTCACCTGTTGAAGATAGCATTTTGGGTGGATGATTAACTTCAACTTCTAAGCCTTTTTTGGGGTAGGTGACTTGGAAGCTTTAGATGCTTTTGGCTGTTCGAGTGGAATTTCCTCTGTCACTGGTTCAGACGATGTTTGTACGGCTTCTTGTTCTATCTGTTTAATTTGTTCAATTGCCTTATCTGTTTTTGCTGTTGTCTTGACGTCAACAAAAAGTTTTGCAGCATTGGCGCGCTTGAGACGTGCGTAGACTTGATTAGAAACTTCAACAAATGGATTATTGGGAGTTGAAGTTTCAAAACGAACAGTGCTTTTATTATCGCCAACAACACACATTGGCTTGGTGATGATTGCTTTCATCTTCGCTCCTTTTGAGGCAATGAATTAATGACATCATTGGTTACTGAATGGCGTTTGATATGTGCAAAATAGATTAGTCTGTTTTATCAATAAAAACAGTACTTTAAGCCCTCTTGAAAGCTTAAGATTTTATCAAATTTTAGGGGATATTTTTGAATTTTAGACGCAATACAACCAGTGCCGTACTGCCACTAAATACGATTTTTCACGTATTGTCAATAGAAAAATCACGATATTGTGTATTTTTAATTTTTTTGATCAAAACTTAGTATTTTAAAAGCCAATCTTTAATTTTATACAAATAACAACATTTATGTTGTATTTAAACATTTTAGATGTTATATTATATTTATGAACAGTCAAGAATTAAAAAGATATCTTACGAAACATGGTTGCAGTTTTACCTCAGGGAAAGGTGGCCATTTGCTTGTAAAACGTGGTTCTAAAAAATCCGTTTTACCTATGCATGGTACGCGGAAAGAATTAGGAACGGGATTAGTTCAAAAGATTCTTAAAGATCTTGACCTAAGGTAAGTCTGAATATGGAGATGTAAATGAAATATGCACTTAAGTTTATCAAAGATGACAATGATACTCTTCTTGTCGTTTCCAAAGACTTTCAAGAATTTATTACCTATGGTAACGACGAAAAAGAGGCTTTGGAACACGCTAAAAATGCCCTTTTAACAGTTATTATGGGGCGTTTCCAAGATCGAGAAGTGGTCCCTTTTGGAGCTCGTGATGCTGCCTATCCTTTTGTTGAAGTATCTTCATTAGTTATTTTAAAAATTGCAATACACAACGCTATGGTTGAAAAGAATTTACGCAAAGCTGATCTCGTGCGTCTTTTAAAACTTCACCCAATACAAATTGACCGATTATTGGATTTAAACCACGCAACAAAATTAGATGCTTTAGAATCCACTCTCATTGCTCTTGGAAAAGAGATCACTATCAATGTTCAAAATGCTGCTTAAAATTTAGCGGTTTTGTATAAAATGTTTATGAAGTGCATTCAGAGCAACATACAGCGAACCGACAAGATGTGGCAGTGATTGATCTTCACTAACAAGATACTGTAGCGCGGCATAAAGGTTGTGCTGTCTATAAAGGCATTGTGCTTCTTTTAGCACCTCTTTCATTGCTTCATAGTAATGAGTAGTTTTTTCAATCCATTGTTTTTTTGCCTCTTCATTTAAAGATGGAGTAAAGTCATCATAAATTGCATTTGGTAAGGCTTTTGCACAGAGATAATTATTTCTCACTTCAAGATATTTTTGTGCAGCATCATACTGATCTTGATTAATTACACCTTGCAGATAAAGCCGTCCGATATAAGTAGCGGAAAGTGGATTTTTAGCCTCTTCTATGGTCAAGCCAAAGCGTTTGGCACGCATTTCAATTGCCAATTTATCCATGGGTTCATGCGGTGTTTTTGCTCGTGAGATACGTCCATTTGGTTCTCTGATACATCCTTTAATCCGAGGACGACCGCGTTTTGCACGTTTTTTTCTTTTTGTCATATTTTTTTTCAATCAGAATGGGACGCTATCGTTAAGAGCCGTTCTATAATCTTGAGCCCCTGAAGCGATAGCATAATTTTGAGAAGTAATAGGTGAAGGGGCATGGGATGCCGATTGCTCTTTCTTTACATCAAGCAAATACAACTCGCCTTTGAATTGCGGTAAAACAATCTCTGTTGTATAATGTTCACCACCATTTTTATCTTGCCATTTGCGTGTTTGTAATTTGCCTTCTACGTAAACTTTTGAACCTTTGTTGAGATACTGAAGTGCTATTTTTGCTAAATGTGGATTAAAAATCACCACGGAATGCCATTCTGTCTTCTCTATTTTTTGATTGGTCTTTTTATCTGTATAGGTTTCAGAAGTTGCCATACGAAAATTGACTATTTCTGTTCCAGAAGTCATTGTTTTGCTTTCGGGGTTAGCACCTAGACGCCCGATTAACATTACTTTATTTAGCATGTTTTTTCTTACCTTAAATTTGTATTTTAATACATAGAAAATCTTAGCATGATTTTCATATTTTTTCAATTATTTCAGTTAATTAATCACACTTTTTTAAAGCATTACTTTATAATCTTATTTGATAAACTCACTCAATAGCTGTGTTATAAAAAGGCAAGGCTTTTTTGCTTGATTTATTATTGACAATCGAACCTTTTTGTGCGATATTGGTTTTATCAAATTAAGGGGAGGCTAAATGAAACGAGAAGCGCTGCTTAGAGAGTTACGCAAAGAAGCCAGAAAAAGAGGTCTTCATTACAGTGAAGCTCCAGATGCAGGCAAAGGGTCACATTATTTGGTAACTTTTGGAGACAAAACAACTGTTATAAAATCGGGTGAATTAACGCCACTTTACGTGAAGATAATAAAAAAACAATTGGGAATATGAAACTCGTATTTCATACGTTTTTAATTTTTCGTTTCAAAAACATTTTGATCATAGTGAGGAGACCTAAACATGGAATATACGTATCAAGCAAAATTTGAAACTGATCCGGATGGTGGTTTTATTGTGACTTTTCCAGATGTACCTGAAGCAATAACAGCTGGAGAAAATAGAGTAGAGGCATTAGAGAATGCTGTTGAAGCTTTAGGGTTGGCATTACGGAGCTATTCTATGCGCGGTCTGCCTTTGCCTACACCACGGCAGTACAAAGACCTTGTAGAAGTTACGGTAGATGCGTGGAATGCTCTTAAGCTCGCAGTGGTAGAAGCCTTTAATGAAGCGAATATTACAAAAACAGAATTGGCACATCGTTTGGGTAAAAAAGAAACAGAAGCAAGACGCATTCTTGACCCCAATTATCCAACTAAGCTTCAAACTTTAGAGCAAGCACTGAGTGTTCTCGGCAAGCAAGTCGTTATTACAATAAAAAACGCGGCTTAACTATCTCCTCGCCTTTGAAGACGAGAAGATAAAATCATGTTTTTAAATCTAAGCAGCTTTTACAACAGATTTTTCTAAAACCTGTTTTGCTTCTTCAATGAGTGTTTTATACTGTTTGCTTTCTTCTACCAATGTAAAGGCTTTAACAAGATGCATGTGGAGAGGGCCATAAATGTAAACAGCCTTTTTAGTTGGAGACATTTTATCCCAATCTTTTGGAAAATCAAAGCGTGTATCACGGTCATTATCAACAGATTGGCTTTTTAACTTTTTTTCACACTCGATAAAGTAACGACGAGCTTGTCTGCCTTTCTCGTTGCGTTCAACCATGGAAAGCTCTTTTGCCATATCTAAAGTGAGATGGTATTCTATTACTGTAACAGCTCTAGATTTTGCGCTTCCCAATTTTGGGAACCGCAAATCTTGTGTTTTTATGAAGTCTTTACCTTCTTCAAATGTATATTGATTAATACGATCCGTAATCCAAGTAGCGAAACGTTTTCCTATTTCCATGAATGCGTGTAACTCACGAGCATTGACCGTTTGCACAATTTCTTGTTCAATAATTTTTTCTGATATTTTAATAAGAGTGTTCATAATATTGGTTCCTTTGTTTTAAAAGTTTAAGTATCCAGGGCTAAAACAACCGAACCAATTCAGTCCTTCACATCTTTAGGTTACCCTTGGACATACATGTGAAGACCCTGGACAAAATTTCTTATGATGGGCAACAGATCTTTCGGGATACTATTGAACCGATTGGTTACAGGTGTTTTAAGCCTGCTTCGTAACCTAATGGCTTTTAAAAATTTGTCAAGTTGTTCCTGATATGAGTTAGCATCTAATCATTGTTTTTTCAGAAGCTTCTGAAAATTTTTTGATCTCTCTGTTGATCTCGTCTATAAGAGGCTCGTAATTGAGAACGCTTTTCGGAATATTCCCACCGTAAACCCAAGCTTTCACTTGCGCTTTGGTACTAAAATCCGCATTTTCTGGTGTGGTATAATACTGGCCGCCATCAAACTTTTCACACTCTCTTGTGCCATCTTCATATTCGTAGAGGTTGTAAAAATACTCCTCTGCTCCGTCCCCCCAAGGAACATAACCAACAGCTGTTGCAACAAACTCTTTTTGCATGGGTTGTTTACGCTTTTTTAAGAACAGGTCTTTTAATATTCTCATGTTTTTAGTCCATAATTTTACCAATTGGTCTATTTACCTAAAATTTGACCGTACAGAGCGTTTTATATTACAGATATGTTTTTTATCGTAAAATCTTTAAATCGCTTTGTACGGTACCTTTTTGTCGATTTAAATGTATATCTAATCGTAAAATGATCAGCACTTTTCACTAGTTTGCTAACTTGCAATGTTTTTCACTGCTCCCCCAAGACCATTTAAAGTTTCTTCAAGCTCTTGCTTGTGAACAAGCGTTAGTGGTCTAAAATGCTCTTTCGCTGTTTTTTCTTTGAGTGCTTTCTCACGTGTGTTTTCAATTGCTCTACGTACAGTTTCGGCTTTTGAAAGAAGGGTATTTTCTAGTGTCTGGCAATAAGTTAAAAGCTCTCCACAAGTTGGCATAAATGTTTTTGATATCCCAATTGCTTGACCAGTTACGATATTTTCGACGCCTTTTTTCAGAGCATATGCTGAAATCCGTTCCAGCATCATGCTATAGGATAGAACAACGGCTTTGGAATCTGTGTTCGCAGGGACTCTCATGCTTGAGAGTAGGAAAGAAGCTTGCTCAATTTGCTTAACTGAAGCTTTCACAGAGAGCAACGCTTGTAGAAGATTGCAAGCATCTAAGGTTTGCTCTTCCTCCTGTTTCGTCAATGTATTCCCAGCTTTCAGCGTCAATGGATACCCCGGACTGATCATTTCCATAATCTTCTCCAGATGAGAGTTGATCTCTGAGTTGGTTGAAGCCTTCTGCAAGCTGTTCTGTGAAAGTTTTCTGAGTGAATTTTCCATGATAACCACCTAACCGTTTTTCCTGTTCTAATCTTGCTTTTTTCTTTGCTAGCGTTCCGATAGGGCTTGTAACCCAATTGTACCAAGTCCTTTGCCAATCTCGTTTGTTTGCATTTTTACCTGGGTTTGCTATCCAGTAATTTGTGAACCGTTCGGTTTCTAACAGCGCCTCATCATGCGTTAATCCTTGATCGATTGCGTATTGCAAATTAGGTTTGAAATCCTCTGGCAATCGACAACCGCGATTAGCTTGCGCTCGTTTTGCTTTTTTGGGAACGTTCTCTTGCTCGTGAATGGGAGGTTGGTTGTCTGATGAGGTTGTGATTTGCTCTGATGTGGTTTCAACAGCAGCAACCTCTGTTGGCTCGTCAACCAAATCGTTTGTTTCTAAACTTTCAGAACCAATTTCTTTTTTTGCTAATACGATAGTATTAGTTTTTTTATTATATATGTTATTGTTTATGTTAATGTGTTTCATCATGATGTCATCATGACCTCGTGATGACATCATCATGACATCATCATGGTCTTTTGATGAGTCATCTTTATGTTTTTTTCTCTTAGTATTCGCAGCTTTTATAGCTTTTTCTGAAAGTTTATTTAAATTCTCATTGCAATTTTTTAATTCTTCTTCAACATCGAGATTCCATAAACGACCATCTGCTAAACGAATAATATATCCTTCTTCTAGCAAAACATTCAAAGCTGTCTCAAATTTCTTTACTGAATAACCAGTGTAATGAGACAAAACTTTAATGTTACAAAAAAGAGGTTCACCAGTACGAAGCATGCGAAACCGCAATCTCATATAGATATTACCTTCTACAGGAGGTAAATAATCGACAACTACTGCCCACCTATCTGCAAAAAGCCTCGTCCACGGTAATTTACTGGACATTCTCTTTGTCCTCCCTGTGCTTATGCCATGCGATTTCTGATTGTTGATTGTTGTTCTTCAGCTCTTCTTCAACATCTGGACTCCAGATGTGGTTGTCGTCAAAAAGAAAGATGTGTCCAGTTTCAGCTAAGAGATCTAGCGCATCATCAAGCTCGTCAATTGAACAGCGAGCTAATGAGGACAAGGCTCGTAAATTGTTTGTAAGAGGCTTCCCAGTGTGTAACATTTTTAATCGCAACCTCATGTAAATATTGCCTTCAGTAGGAGGTAAATCAGCGAGATCAAGAAGCCATTTTTCTACATTAATTTTTATCCATTGGTTTTTATTTGACATTAGTGGTTTCCCCTTCTTTCATTAAATATAAAATTGCTAAAGCATCTGCTTCGTTGTCGTCTTTAGGCGTATGCCCTTTTGCACATATTGCCCAGCCTGTCTTGGTCCCTAGATCAAGACATAAAATGGTTTGTGCGTTAGTGATCATAATCCCCCCTTAAGGCTCTACGTATTTATATGTTTGCTATGACAGAGCGTGTTGTGATTGCCTGTCTTGAAAAAATGTTTATGAAAAAGTATCCTCCCAACGATTCTAAAAAAGTGGGGAGGGGAAAGATGCAAGAATGGATAAAGATACTTCTTACAGGTTTTGTGTCATTTGCTGTGTCGCTTTCTGTAGCGCTTATTTTAAGAAATAAAGACCGTAAAGAAGCCGCTAAAATCCGCAAAGATGATTTAGAAACAGCTGCAAAAAAACGAGAAGAAGATAGAGAATGGATAAGCAAGCAATTTGCAGAAAGCCAAGAACAGACGATAGTCCTTAAAGAGCAAGCAATATCGACAAAAGATCTTGCCAAATGGTCAGAAGAACATATTAAAATTTTGTTAGATAACAAAAGAGTACAGGATTTAGGACCGCCACTTTCCATATATGCAACTGGACCGCATCTTCCAACAAAGGACAAGTGGACGCTTCTTTTCTTAAAGGTAGAAAATAATGCACAAACTGTCGTCCATATTTTAAATATAAAGCTAAAAGATAGTTCTCGCTTTATTCTTGGATATGGCATCATATACAAACCTAGGCAAAAAACTTGGCAAATACAATCACCATATGTTAATCCTGAGGCGGTTGCAGAATCGCGAGTATTCCCTGGCTTCTGTGATAAAGCAAAGGATTTTCGAACGGGACAAGAAATCGATGTTAATATTTCTATAGCTCCCTCAGAAGGCAAACCTTCAAAAATCCTTATTTTTGTAGCAGCACGTGAAGAAGATATAAAAGACCAAGTTACTTTAATCATTACCCATACATCCCCACTGCAACCAGAAACAAAAATGACTGTAACAACACAAACCAGCCTCATAGACTTTAAAAAAGTGGATTAACTCAATTCAGACGCACACTACACGCATCATTTATTAATTTGATTTCTTCTTCTCTTTTTTTGATGAGGTCATCCCTTAAGAAGCCAAGATTACTTTCGACTAAAGCTGTAAACAAAAGTAGCTCATTTAGGCGATGAAAAGATGACAAATCTTGAGAAAAATAATTATCAAACCAAGTTGTAAAAGCTTGCGTAAAGGCAGATGAAAACCACTGATTAAAATCATCGTATGGCAATAACGGAAAATAATTTCTATCATCACGCGCAAAAATATTTTGCAGTATATAGATAAGATAACCTGTTGATGAGGGATCTATGCAACTTTCACATGTCTGATTAGGCGAGCGAACACCATAATATATGTCTTCACGTCCAATCTTATTAACAAGATTAATCAACTTGACCTTGCTTATAGTGATATGTGGGACATCTATCATCTCTGATCTTTCTTTTTAAGAGTCTAAATGCTGCTGTTGTGACAGGGCGCGTTGTGATTGCCTGTCTTGCAAAAATGTTTTTGAAAAAGGAACCTCGCAATGATTCATTGTTAATTAACAATCCTCATTTTTGGCTCAAATGACGCAAGTTAAAAAACTTCTCCTGCAAAAATAAAATCGATCAATCTCGGTTCTTCTTTTTTGTTGATTAACTCAGTGATTTTATTGTTTAATTCATCAATAACTTTCATCTGTGAAGCTAACTTTAGCCTTTGGC
Source organism: Bartonella sp. CE47NXGY (assembly GCF_042195415.1). Taxonomy (NCBI): domain Bacteria; kingdom Pseudomonadati; phylum Pseudomonadota; class Alphaproteobacteria; order Hyphomicrobiales; family Bartonellaceae; genus Bartonella; species Bartonella sp. CE47NXGY. Next base: position 10,024 of record NZ_JBHIOI010000030.1, read on the forward strand.
TGTATAGCGTTTCATTTTTTTGCTTAATTAAAGAGGATAGGTTTTCAAGTACTACTTGCTGTTGTTCAATTGACTTATCTCGCTCTGCAAGAGTTGCTTCATGCCATCTCATCCAACTATCAAATTGTGACTTATGCCATTCTTCTTGTTTTGCAAGAATTTTTGTATGAGTTCTATGTCGTTTTATAAGATCTTCTATGCTACAATCACGATCCGGTATTTGTATAAATTCTTTCACAAACTTACCTCCATTCTCAATTTTCGTATTACAACCTATTAATCTACAAATCCGTGTGTAGAGTTTCTTCAATATTCCGTTTCTCATGATCTTTCTTCTTTAAGAGTGTGAATGGTGCTGTTGATGTTCATTCTTTTCTGTAGAAGCAGCAATAAAAGCAGAACTAGAGCTAGAACTATCATTCAACTTTTGCAGCTTTAAATAACTATTTAAAGATAGTCCTTTGCCTTGTTCCCAACGACAAACAGAAGCTTGCTTAACACCTAAAATATCTGCTAATTCCTTTTGTGTTAGCGATAAACACTTTCGGATAGATTTAATCTTTAATTTTTCCTCTGTGTCCATTTGAGTTAAGCTCCTTAATTTTAACCATATACGCAATTGTATAGAGTTAATTAAAAAAAACAATAGATTTTTTTAATTTTAAAATCATAAGTAACTAATTATGACGAAAAATATCATTGCGACATTGCAAGTATTGCAATCTGAGTTTGGTCTTAATCAAAAAGATCTTGCCGATAGATTAAATGTAACCCAAGCGACCGTGTCAAGATGGTTAGGAAGTGAATCAGATCCCAGAGGTTCACACAGAGACGCAATTTTAGAACTTTATAAAAGCTTAAAAGGTTATAATCAAATTACTACAGTTGTTCCTGTTATGGGGTATGTAGGAGCAGGATTAGAGATTGATACCGATGTTGAGCAAATCCCAGAAGATGGGCTTGAAACAATCGAAATACCATTTGATTTGCCTTTTGAAACAATAGGATTCATGGTTCGTGGAGATTCCATGTATCCCGTGTATAAAGATGGTGATTTAATCGTAGTTAAACATCTGCAAACAAAGCCAATGAGCGATTATTACGGTGATGAAGTTGTCGTTCTAACAGAAGATAATAGGCGTTTTATCAAACAAATTACTCGCTCTTCAGAGGGCATTGTACTCAAATCATGGAATGCGCTACCAATTAAAAATGCAAAGATAAAATGGGTTGGAGAAATAGTTGCAATATTACCGCGCAAATCCTATCGTCTACTTATGAAATAATCCCAATAAAGTTTTTGATTCTATTGCTTGTGAAGATGGCATTTAAGTGAAAATGCAAAAAAAATGAAATATATGCGATTTTTTGCTTGCTTGTATTTATACATTTACGTATAAGTAATTATACAAACCACGCACAAACAATCGCCAAGAGGCGTTAGGGAGGAAAAATTATGGATAAGCCAATTCTTATAAATTCTGATGAAATCTTATTAGTTGTCTATGATGATGATCAAAACATTGGTCGGTCGGGACCACTGGATGAAAGCCAAGTTCTAAAAATTATTGACGAGGCAGATGATGCAATCCAAATCTTTCGCATCAATCCTTCTGAGAATAATTGTGAAGATATCTCTGAAGAAATTGCAGAAGCATATGTAAAAGAAAATATCGAACATCTCCACGAGGAGAGTAAAGTTCATGACTTTGTACTCGAAAGTGATGCTTACCAAGAACTTTTAGACGAGATCGCAGACGAAAAATATAATGATGAGATTTACGGTACTTATGAACAACAACACCGTTTGCGTCCTTGTGATGTGCTTTAAAAATTCTAAAGGGCGCTTTTAAAAGCGCCCCCTTTCATTCATCAATCCCACCCAATATGAGGTCCGTAATGGAAAAGCTAATTGCTATCCAGCAAAATACAAACAAACACGAAACAATTCCAACCATGTCTAGCATTGAAATTGCAGAGTTATGCGGTAAAAGACATGGCCATGTAATGCAAGATATTCGTAAACTATTTAGCGAACTTAAAATCGACCTGAGTAATTTTGCTGGATTATACAAAGATTCAACAGGTCGTACTCTTCCTTGTTATCATCTTCCTAAACGTGAATCTCTTATTGTCATTTTAGGTTATAACACTGTGTTACGCGCAAAAATCATAGATTATTGGAAAAAATTAGAAGAGCAAGCAGCTAATCCCCAAATCGATTTTTCGAGACCTGAAATACGAGCAGCTATCATGATGCATCTTAAAAATAAAATTAAACAGACTGCATAGGAGTTCATCATGAACACTCTCATAGAGATTAAAGAACAAATCATTGATCAGGAAATAGTTCAGACAGTAAATGCACGTGATCTGCATGCATTCTTAGAGGCAAAACGTGACTTTTCAAATTGGATTAAGGACCGTATTACCAGATACAATTTTATAGAAGGAGAAGACTTTGTAAAAACACAAGATTTGCGGTCGCCAAATTTGGCGAGCGCAAAATCTAGGGCTGTTATCGCGATTAACTACTATCTCACACTCGATAGAGCCAAAGAACTTTCTATGCTTGAGAACAATCAGAAAGGGAGAGAAGCCCGTTTATACTTTATCGAATGTGAAAAGCGTGTAAAGCAAGTAGTAACACCACAAATCGACTATTCAAGTCCAAAGGCTATGATTGGCTTTTTGAATTACCTACAAGGTCAAATAGATCAAAAAGACACCATCATTGAAGATTTAACACCAAAGGCAATGGCTCTTGAAAGCTTACAGCGTCATAATGGACTCTTCAGTCTTACAGAAGCCGCTAAAATACTCGAGATGCAACCAAAACAGTTCATTCTCTTCTTACAGAAAAAAGGTTGGGTTTACAGACGAGCAGCAGGTGGAAATTTGCTTCCTTATCAAGACAAAATCCAAAAGAAACTTATGGATTGTCCAACTATCACACTTCAAACCGCAAGTGGAATAGAAAAAGTCATTCCTTGCGCAAAAATCACAGCAAAAGGAATTGGTGTGCTGTCTCAAGAGCTTAAAAGACAAAGCATGCATTAAGAGGAGGTTATCATGATAAAAAAGAAATATAAACTCACTGATGAAACAATCAAAATTGATGGAATAACGCTTTATCGCATACGCGCCTTAAAAGATTTTGATGATGTCAAAGAAGGCGACCTTGGAGGCTTTGTCGAGAGTGAATGGAATCTTAGCCATGATGATAATTGCTGGGTTGGAGGCAATGCTTGTATTTATCAAAATGCATATATCTCTGAAAATGCGAAGGTTTATGATGATGCCGAAGTTTATAATAACGCAAAAGTTCGTGGTAATGCCATAGTAGCCGGCGATACAGCATTTTATGGAAGTGACGCTATTTTAAGGTAGGGGGGATAAATCATGGAAAAAAAATACGAATTGACTGATGAAATGGATGAAGTTGGCGGACGCACGCTTTACCGCATACGTGCATTAAAAGATTTTGGAAATGTCAAAAAAGGTGACCTTGGCGGTTTTATTGAAAAGGAAGGCAATCTTAGTCATGGGGGCGATTGTTGGGTTGGAGATTATGCTAGGGTTTATGATAATGCTCGTGTTTATCAAAATGCACATATTTCCGGTTATGCCTATGTTTATGGTGATGCGCGGGTTTATGGAGATGCACTCGTTTCTGATGAAGCAAAAGTTTACAATTATGCAGAAATTTACGGTGATGCATACGTTTACGGTGACGCTAAAGTTTTTGATCATGCACATGTTTATGGCAATTCTCATGTTTATTATGAAGCATATGTTTACGATAAGGCAAGCGTTTATGGAAATGCAAAAGTTGGCGGTAATACACACATTTACGGAAATGTAAAAATTTACGGTGATGCGGATTTACGTTGTGAAGATTGGATTGGCAGCAATAGCAGAATATCTACTGGAGCAAACTAATGGAAAAGAAGTACGAACTTACTGATGAGAAAGCTGAGTTTAAAGGGGTAACTCTTCACCGTATCCGCGCTTTAAGAGACTTTGGAGTTATTAAAAAAGGTAATTTAGGCGGCTTTATAGAACATGAAAACAACCTATCGCATCATGGTAATTGCTGGGTAGGTGGTAATGCATTCGTCTTATCTTGTGCTTGCGTTTACGATAATGCTCAAGTTTATGATGATGCTGAAGTTTATGGTAGTGCACGAATTAAACATAATGCACATGTTTACGGTTTTGCCGAAGTTTATGGAATGGCAACAGTTTCCGGTAATGCACGTATTTATGGCGACGCAAAAATTTATCGTGATGCGGATATTGATGGCGATAACGTCATGTCCACTGGAGAAAAAGCATGGTGAAAAAATACGAATTGACTAATGAAACCACCGATATTGTAAGTTGCCATACATTGTACCGCATTCGTGCTTTAAGAGATTTTGATGATGTTAAGGCTGGGGACCTTGGGGGCTTTATAGAAAATGAAAGCAATCTCTCTCATGATGGCAATTGCTGGGTCTATGATAATGCTTGTGTTACTTGGGGTTCAAAAATTTATGACAATGCAAAAATTTATAATAACGCCCGAGTATATGGTGGTGGTCGCATTTTTGAAAACGCACAGATTTACGGAAATGCAATTGTTTATCCCAATGCAAGAGTTTATGGCGACGCAAAAATTTACGGAGATTCAGAGATCTGCGGAGAAAGCCGTATCACAACAAACGAGAAAAAATAAATCATGTATAAATATGGAATTAAACCTACCTTGTGTGCACAGTTAGTTGTGAGAAATACTCACAATCTAGGTGAACTTTGTATCACTATCTCTGGGTATAAAGACGAGCCTTATGTAGATACCATAATTTCTGAAGACATAATGCAACCTATAAAATCCAAACTCTAACAACCAAACAACATTTTTAAACACCAGCGTGATTCACGCCACGGGTGAATTGCGCTCAAATAGGAGGAAATCAAGATGAGTGAACTAAGTACCACACGAACGGAATTAGTGGAAACAACGAACGATTGTGAAGTCAAATCTACAGCTATGGAGCTGATTTTAGAAAGAGCTCTAAAAGATGATGTCGATATGGAACGTCTCAAGAGCCTTCTTGAATTGCGAGAAAAGGAGATAGAACGACAAGAGCGTCAAAACTTTGTCCGTGATCTTTCTACTATACAAGTGGAATATAAAAATATCGAACAAAATGCCATTAATACACATACTAAAAGCACCTATACAACGCTTGATAAATATATTGATGCTATTAAAGAACCTCTTGCAAAACATCACTTTGCCTTGTTCTCTCGTATCAAAGACCAGAATTCAAATAGTATAACCGTAGAAATGACTTTAAAGCATATATCGGGCAATGAAATATCAACACAAGGAACATTTCCCCTTGATGCTACGGGGAGTAAAAACAACGTACAAGCGGTTGGTTCTACTATAAGCTACGCACGTCGATATCTCTTAGGCATGCTTCTTAATGTTGCAAGAAAAGAAGACGATACAGATGGAATAACACTTCTTGCGGGTATCTCTTCTGAACAGATGAATGAAATCAAAGAATTAATTAAAAAAACACAATCTGAAGAAAGTAGGCTTCTCTCTTTCATAGGAGTAAAAAATCTAAAAGATATGTCTTTTAAACAAGCACAAACCGCTTTGTTTTCTTTGAAAAAAAAGCAACGAAAGCAAATGAATAAAGCACAACAAGAGCAATTAGATGCACCTATACAAGATATCGAATATGCGCCAACTCAACAAGAAACGGCGGTGTGAAATGGAACAAAGGACAGCAGAGTGGTTTCAAGCGCGCTTGGGTAAAGTCACTGCTTCAAACGTTTACAATGTAATCAGTAAGACAGCAAAAGGTTTGCCTACAAGCAAATATGAAGACTACAAAACGAAACTCATGACAGAACGCTTAATAGAGGAAATAAGCCAATCTTATACAACACCTGCTATGCAATGGGGCATTGAACATGAAGAGAATGCCTTAAGAGAATATG
>NZ_JBHIOI010000031.1:0-8261 GCF_042195415.1 Bartonella sp. CE47NXGY
GCGCATGCCCCGTTGGATTGAAAAGTCTTCTTGGCCTAAATTGATAAGAAGGACTTTGACTTCACCACGGTAGTCACTATCAATCGTTCCTGGAGTGTTGAGGCATGTGATGCCGTGTTTTAAGGCTAAGCCAGAGCGTGGACGTATTTGTGCTTCAAACCCAAGAGATAAATGAAAAATGAGACCTGTTGGAATAAGTGCCCGCTGCCCAGGGGCAAGAACAAGCGTTTCTTCTTCTCCAATTGCTGCCCGTAGATCAAGACCCGCAGAACCCGCTGTCGCGTAGCAAGGAAGTTCTAAACCTTGTCCGTGTGCAAGACGCTGAACAAATAAAGTCTGGGCATGTGAAGATTGAGAAGAGACAGGATGGTTGTTTAGAGAGGCGTTTGTTTCAGTGTGCGACATGATCGAGGCATTTCCAAAATATGAGGTCTAGAAGAAAATGATACTTTAACAAAAGATATCTATAAAACCAAGTCGATAAAGGTGTGTGGATATAGGTTGTCCCCAGAGCTTGCTTATCATCTTTGGCTGACCTAAAATATTCCACAACACCACCTAACATCATCAAAGGCATTTTTCAATAATGGCATCATCAAGGATGGCTTATGCCTAGGGGCATGCGCTTATTTGAGATCTAAATTATGGTTACAGATAAGATTTTTTAGATACTACCGATAAGTATACCCGTGGCAAAAACCAGAGCTCCCCCAATGATAACCTGTAAAGAAGCGCGCCAAAAGGGAGTTGACATGAATTTGTTCTGAATCCAGACGATGGCGCCTAGTTCGAAAAAAACAATGATAAAAGCAATAATTGTCGCTACATAAAAAGAGTTGATTAAATAGGGAAGCGTATGGCCTAATCCTCCTAATGTGGTCATAATGCCGCTGGCAAGGCCTCTTTTTAATGGCGAACCACGCCCTGATAATTTGCCGTCATCATGGGCTGCTTCTGTGAAACCCATTGAAAGTCCCGCACCAATTGAAGCTGAGAGCCCTATCAAAAAAGTTTGATGCGTGTCTCCCGTGGCAAAAGCTGCGGCAAAAATGGGGGCAAGGGTAGAGACAGAGCCATCCATTAACCCTGCAAGACCTGGTTGAATCCAAGTCAAAAGTGTTTGTCTTTGCGTTTTCGAAGGCTTTTTTATGGTGTGATTTGCCGCTGTTGTTTTTTGGGAGGGATGGCGGTTCTTGCCTTTCACAAGAGAAGTTTTGTCACATAATGAACCGATAGTGTTTGCACGATTATGGCAAGAAAGGCACAAAAGTTGCTTATAATTTTTAAGCTCTTGAAGCCCCATGGCGGTAAAAACCGCGGCTTCCTTAGAGGAATAAGGTTCTAGAGCTTTTGCATATTTTAAATAGAGCGCCGCATGTTGCTCTTTTAATTTGAGCGCTTTAAGTATCACGTTTTGTGCTGAACGAAAGGACAGAGCTTTACGTTGTACAAATGAAAAAAACGATCTCAACATTTTCTGTTCCTCTGCACTTTAGAATAATTCTAAAACATAAGAAAAATAAACCGAAAGTCAATCTAAAAGTTCAAAACTGAAAAATTGCAAAAAGGTTGCACTGAGAAAAAAGGTGATGGGATGCTGAGAAAGTACAAGGAGATTTATCAAATGGAGACGACAGGGGCGCATGAAAGAAATGATTACGTGAAAAAATTTAAGAGACAATGTGCTTTATTTTGCTAAAGGGGCGTTTGAATGGAGCATTTCAATGTATTGATGCTCGAGAATATAGGAAAGGAATAAGCTAGCATCATCTTCATTCGATGCGTTCAAAAGACTGTACAGCTCTTAGAATTTGAAATGATTCTTTAAAGGAGATCTTTATTCAAGGGATAAAAGCCCATTTCGCGAGGGGGCCCCCGTGAAGAGTATAGAAGGGTAGAGCGGCAAAATTTCCATGAAATAATATAAACTCCATTGAGTCTTCTTAATCTTTACGCTTCATAAAAGAGCAAGCCGGCATCATCATACACCTTAGCTCCCAGTGTTGCGACAGTCTTTAGCACTGTTCATTATAGGCATGACATTTTATTGTACAGTTTTACGCCACTCATTCTGCTTGTGGAGGTGTAAGACAGTATTCTTATGATATTTACACGCATTTGAGCGTTGTTACAGCTTTTGCATTTAGGTGGATTTTTTAGCGTGTAACGAATTATCTTTTGTGCTGTAATTGCGGGGACAGATAAAGGTGGGAGTGCATAAATGACAGAGATATTATCATATCAAATTGTTTGATCACGCATAAAAATTTATGCTTTATGAAGGGGCATTTATCGCCTTGTAACTGGCCTGATATCTTGCATGAAAGCCCAAAATTCAGTAAAATTCTCTCACTTCAAAACTTCTTATCTTAAATCAATTCAAATCATTTTCTTGTGTATCACAAGGAGGAGTGTGGGTGCTGTGTTTTTATTTAAAGTATGGGATGAATTGAAATGTGAGAAGTGCATAATCTCTACGCGTTAACAAACGTTTTTGATGTTTTTAAAAAAGAGCGAAATTGTGCAGAAAAAAGAGGAACTCTATGGACATTGATGATAGTTTAGAATGGTTTTTGGGTTTGCACAAACTAACAATACCGCAGGCAGCGCTTTTAATAGTTGGATTAAATCCAGGAAAGTGTTTGTTTCACGATGAAATGGAACCAGAAAAGAGTGATATTTACGAAGATAACCTTTCCGTATCATCAGAGAAAACTGCTTGTTTCCGAGGAGCTTATAATGCCATAGTTCAGGCAGGAAAAGACGATCAATTAAAGATAGAATGGTCGAGTTTTTCTAATTATATAGAGACATATTCCTCATATGTTCTCGTTGATGATTTAAAAGAATGGCTTTCGTCGCGTGGTCTACGTCCTGCGTTTTTTTTTCCTGAGGATGATTCTGCTGAGACTAAGGATCAGAAATATTATGCGTTTCAAGATCCAACGCATCCACGTTATGCTCCAAAGCTTGCTGCTATTGTTGCGGCATGGGAAGCGGTGAGTGAGGCTGAGGGTGGTAAAACTGTTAAAGGAACGCTTATAAAGTGGCTTAGTGAACATGCCGTTCAGTACAAGTTGGTGGATGATGATAATTTACCAAGAGAGAAGCTTATTGAGGAATTAGCGGCTGTTGCGAATTGGGAACCTACCGGAGGGGCGCCTAAGACACCTGCCAGCTCTCTTTGATCAAAAGAAAAAAAATAAAAAGATCACTAAAATTGTGCTGCTTTTTTTGATAATTTTGAAGGTAATCTCTTTTTCTGGGGGAGATTTTTACTTTTCTTCCCTAGATTATAAGTAATTGTTTTTCAATAAAAATAATTTTTATAGTGTTCCTCTGACTGTTCAGGCGGGGGAAAATAGACATTTTGGGCAGTAAAATTTACCCTGTAGTTTTCGTAACTTACCTCTCTATTTTTGTTTGATTTTTTGGGGCACTTTTAAAATCCATTATAAATTGAAATGAGAATGCAACATGAGAAAAATATTTTCTTTTTTTACGGTGCGTGGAAGTGCAAAAAATCCTCAAGTCAATGCACCGATATTGGAGCAGCCTGTTGCCGATGAGGTGGTACATAAATCGTTTAGAGTAGGTGTATTGTCGTGTTGGTTAAAGTTTGAACTTACCCTTGTTATGGAAAAGGTCAAAGCTGAGCGTCATGTGCGCTCTCCATAAAGAAATCTTGTCATCTATGAGCGAATGAGGATTTCTCTTGAAAAATTTGCACAATAGTAAAACTCGTTAGCAAAACCCGTTCTTTGGCGTAACAAAAAGGATGTCATAAATGATTATCTCATCATAAATATGCTTTAAGAATAACCCTTGCGTGGCGAAAGTCTATGGCGTAGTCGCTATAGACTTTTGCTCCGTGTGTGGTGATCAATGCTCTTGTTTATCTCTTGTCAATGCAAGTGCCCATGAAAGTGATGGGTGTCTATTGCTTCATTGTGATGCTTGGTTGTTCATGTTTAGAAACGACAAGTGTATTAAATGCGATAGGGCTGATAGAAAGGAAAACGTATCCTGTAAAAAATAGGTATGTCTTTAAAATAAAGCTGATAAACGAAATTATTTTTTTATCTACCTTTTATATGGTGAGAGAAAGGTATTCAAAGTGCAAGCATACGCAATTTAGCAGTAAATCCCAAAATAGCATAGATCGTTTCTCGGAAAAGGGGAAGAAAATCTATCTGTAAAAGCTATGTTGGGTCGTGTGACAGGTGAAATAATGCGGTTAGGGCAATAAACAATTGTTATTGGTGAAGAGATAGAAATCGATTGGGGGTTGATTTCTAGTTTATTAGAGAATTTTCTTTGTTATCTCGTCAAATACGATCGTTTGAGGTGTGGTCATATAAAGCGAAGCTTTTTTTCAATCTTGGAAAGATATTCCCATTGCGGAAAATCATATAAAGTTTAAGCAACGGCAGCACGATTTTTTGTGCAATGAAATGATAAGTATGTACAATATCTCGGTAATCTCCATGGGAAACTTTACCGGATCCAAGGTGTGGATATTGTCTTCTGCTTACCCCAAATCGCAGATATTTCAAAACAACAACGGTGGAGAATGAATGTTGGATATGTTCTAGGGAAGGTTGCAAAAAATGGCAGTTTTCAAAAAAATACCAAAAATGACGAAAGGAGCGGTTTCCCACTCCTTCGTTCCTATCTCCCCTTGCGGGGAAGCGGCCACCATTACTGATGCCGTGTATGCTGATATAGGTACACTTATTTTTCTCAAAAGTCAATAGTGTAAATGCGGTAAATATTTGAGCATCAGAGCTACAACTTTATGAAAATCTTCGCAGGATAATCTTGGAACGGTACGTGAGCAACTTAAACGACTTACAGAAACTGTTGTGACATAATTGCAGATAATCCATGCTTTTTTATTCTCTATAGGAGATTGTATTGGATACGCAGCGGGATTATTGGGTTGTGATTTCGTTGAAAAAGGTAAAACTGTCACATTTCCATATAATTTTGCATTCTTAGAAAGCACTAAAACAGGCCGCTTTTTCCAAAATTCAGGGAGTATCGAATCATGAGGAAAATCACACCAAAAAACTTGTCTGATGCGTGGTGCCGATTTGATTCGTGGTTTTATATGAGGTGGTTTTTCGTAAGGCGCATTTAAACCCCTTTCTTTTATATGCTCACGCCATGCATTATGATCATGTTCCATCATAACACATGGTTCTTCAAGTTTGGTTATATCTAAGGAAATAGGTGATAGGGTAGAAGGCTCTGTGTTCTTATCTTCAGCCATAGCAGACCATTTATATTTATTGGTCCCCTCACTTATTATTTTACGGCTTTTCTATCACGAGTTTTTATCAAAATGTTGCTTATAAGTACAGAGAGGTGAAACCATAAAATGGATGTCTCTGCTTATTTTTGTCTTTTGAGTACAACGCTAGAGGAGGGATGTTGGTGACTCGTTGGTGTGGGTGGGTTGGTTTGGCGGTGGGTGGTTTTGGGTGGGGATTGGTGATTGGAGGGTTGTTGGTAGGGGAAAGCGATTGGAGAGAACGAGTGCACGCGGTTTCGTTTCTATTTTATGGTTAGAGTTTTTTATGGATTGAAAGGAGCCCTTTTGAAGTAATATAGAGGCTTATAAGGGAGAAAAATAGGCTTGAGACGACATTCCAACCGGCAAATGAAAGAAAAAGAAAGCGTGCGGATGCTTCAGAACAAGAAGGGGGATGAATGCTATTTAATTGGTTAAGCAGCTGGTTAATGTCTGAGGTTTTTCTCACTGCGCTTAAACCACAGCTGAGGGGAGCTTCCCAAAAGCCATATTCAACACCCGCATGATAAACGGCTAAAACAAGGCTGATGCACATTAAGACAAAAACACACAAAAACAAAAGTTGTATCCAAGCAGTTATGCGAAAAAAATATGCCCCAAAACCTGCTAAGAGCAAAAATGGTATGGCTCCATAATAAGGAAAACGCTCTATGAGACATAAATCGCAAGGAAGATATCCTCCGAAATATTCAAAACCAAGGGCAATACCTATTGTGGCAGACAAGCAAAAAGCGAGAAAAAAAGCCCATAAACTTTGTTCTTTTCTGCTGGGTTCAAGATGAAGGTGTTTGTGTAAAAGTGGGTGAGAAGACAAAACGCATGCCATTAAGTCTGTTCCTTATAAAAGCTTCCTGTTTAAAAAAGCTATGAAAATCCCATAAATTAAAAGGAGGCTAACACAACCAATGAGAACAATCCATTTGAAATGCTGTACTAGAAAATTCATTGCTTTTTGTCCAAAATGTTTAATCAGCCACGCGAGAAGATAAAAACGAGCGCCTCTAGAAAAAATACAAATAAGCATGAAAAGTTCAAGACGTACACTCATAACACCGGCCAAAATTGTGACAATCTTGATGGGGGGAAGATGAAAAAAACCTGATGTTATCAGTAAAATGATGAGAAACTGCAGGGTTGCACTATTTTTCAGAGATTCAAAACTTTCAACCTTACCATAAATTTCTAAAATGGGTTTGGCAAGGGTATCATAGGCAAAATGTCCGATAAACCAACCGGCAATGCCTCCTAATACAGAACAGATTGTCGCAATCAAAGCATAGCGATAAACCCGTTTTTGATGGATAAGAAGCATCGGAATATATAAAACATCTATGGGAATTGGAAAAACAGAACTTTCAATAAAGGCAATGAAACCAAGCCAGTGTGGTGCTGTACGCCGATTTGCTAAAGAAATCGTCCAAAGCTTTAATTTGTTTAATATCATGAGGCTTTTATAAGTTTAAGAGGTAAAGACTTTACAAATGAGATTGCTATAAATCCGGTAGAGAAATCCAATAAAGAAAGTATTTCATAAAATAGATAAGAAAATGATATGAATTCTTAAAAAATGAGAAGTCTTCTGTTGACGAATCTGTTCTTCTTCATATAGTGCAAAAGAATAATCGACAAGTCTGTCTTTTATAGTCCTGTCTTTTATAGCAGTGTGCGGGTGTGGTGGAACTGGTAGACGCGCCAGACTCAAAATCTGGTTCCGAGAGGAGTGTCGGTTCGAGTCCGACCACCCGCACCACTTCATAAATATTTCCCTTTATCCTGTTATGGCGCATCACTTTGGTTTATAAAACATGGGATTTATAAAACATGGGATTTATAAAACATGGGATTTATAGACCGTGTTCAATGTTTTGCATGTTGAATGAAAAACCTCGAATACCGTAGGATTCTCTCATTTCAAGTCTGCTTATAGTAAATCAACCAAAATCATGTCGCTCGTACGTTACAAGCTAGATGAGCTCTCGCGTGGAGTGAAATTTTACAAAAAATGAATAAAAATGCCTCTTATGCCGTTTCAAGGGCATCATTGGAGGTAAAGTGTATGATGGATGGTGCCAGCTTGCACTTTTATGAAGTGTAGAGATGGTGCTCTATAGATTTTATATTCTTGTAGGTGCTGTCGTAAAATGGGCTTGAGGGTTTTGAGAGCTGTTTCTTTAAAACACGCATGTGAATTGGCAATCCAAGTGTCTTGAATTTGAGTGTGTTTGGTTTGAAGCGTTGTCGTATGACATGAGGGGCGTGATCGCCAAAAAGATATGTGAGCAACAAAAACATGGGGTAGTGCGTAATCCCCACTCTTTAAAAGACAGGAGCTTTAGAGGCTTAAAAAATAGTGCTTTAGAGGCTTTATAGATTTTATATTCTTGTAGGTGCTTTCGCAAAATGGGCTTGAGGGTTTTTAGAGCTGTTTCTTTAAAACACGCATGTGAATTGGCAACCAAAGTGTCTTGAATTTGAGTGTGTTTGGTTTGAAGCGTTGTCGTATGACATGAGGGGCGTGATCGCCAAAAAGATATGTGAGAAACAAAAACATGGGGCAATGTGTAATCTCCTCTCTTTAAAAGACAGGAGCATGAGAGGCTTAAAAGATTATGCTTTAGAGGCTTTTGAAAGTCGTAAAGCAGAGGGAAATGGTAAGATTGGAAATTGGTTTTTACCTTGACAACTTCATGTGCTCCCTAAATGAAGCTGTCTCCCCGTTATAGAAATTACATAAACAGAGAACCGCAATATTCTCTCTCCACTCTTGGCATATAATAGCGGTAAAATACTGTTGTTTGAAGTGTGGTCATATAGGGCATACTTCCTTGAAACGTTACAGTATTTTTTTCGGTGTGTGTTGGATATTCTTCAGTGTTTGTCTTGCTTGAGATTTAAGGGCATTCCATGAGGAGGAGCCCAAAGAAGCCCGCCCAATATCCCCCAA
>NZ_JBHIOI010000031.1:8361-9663 GCF_042195415.1 Bartonella sp. CE47NXGY
AATGGGTGTTTAAAAATGGGTGTTTAGAATCTTTATCCTTTAAGAGCGGGGAGGCCAAGTCAACATCATCTTATAAAACTGCAATTGATGCACAATATCCATATTTATTTTAAAGAAATATCTCTTAAATAACGGCTCTCATTTATTTTACGATGGCGCCCAGTGGTATGATGGTAAAGCTTTTATATTCCAAAGGCATTACATGAAAGGCTGAGAGGATAGAAATTTGCTTTAAGAGAGGGAGAGGCTTTATTGTTTCGTGACTATTTGTTTAAAGTTTAGTACAGGTTTTTAGAATCTACGTCTTTTTAGGGGGAAAGGGGCATTAAAAAACCCCGTTTTTAACAGGGTTTTTTAATCGTTCAACTTTTCTAAAAAACTTAGAATTTATAAGCGATACCAAAGCGAACATCATGCGTTTGAGAAGAGATTTTAAGGTTATCGTTTGCAAATTTCTTTTTAAAAAAATCTGAATAACGATATTCTGTCCGCATAATGATATTATCTGTCATTGCAAGATCAAAACCACCACCAACAGTGTAACCAAACATTGTTTTTGTCTCATCTAACACATTGCCAGAAGCAAAAATTGTCGAATCTTCTTGCGATTTTGATAAAAGTGACATGATATATTGCATCTGTCTATAGGCTATACCCCCTGCAATATAAGGCATAAGACGATGGGAAGCAAAACCTATGCGCGCGCGCGTGGCACCAGACCACGTTTCTTTCAATGTTACACTGCTAACAACAATGTCACCATAGTTGGATATCGTTTCACCCTGAGCTGCAGGTTTTATGATAGGAATCCCAGCTTTTTTAAAGGCAATGTTAATGGAGTTTGATTCATCTAGAATTTTCTTTCCATTGTCTGTTTGGGTGCTTTTCCTCCCAGACCAGACCATATCGGTATCAAAACCGAAAACAAGATCTCCCAGATCAATATTAGAACCTGCATACAAACCTGCTCTCAATCCTGATAGTTTCGGTGATAAATCTCTATCAACCAAAGCCCATTTTCCGTCCCTGGCTTCTTGTGCGTAATTTAGAGTATTTTTATTGGAAAAATATCCAATTTGTCCTCCAAAATAAAAACCAGACCAAGAAAAAGGCGCAGAAACAGTAACCGGTGAAATACGTGACGATGAAACATCTTGCAATGAAACCTTCGGTTCTGATTGCTTAAAGATTACTGTATCTGCTGCTTGCGCTGTTGAAGCGGTAATGAAGGTGAAAATAGATAGTGCAACTAAACATTTTGTTTTCATAAAAACGTCCCCAATTTATTTCAGATACAAATCG
>NZ_JBHIOI010000031.1:9763-15199 GCF_042195415.1 Bartonella sp. CE47NXGY
TGAAGGTGAAAATAGATAGTGCAACTAAACATTTTGTTTTCATAAAAACGTCCCCAATTTATTTCAGATACAAATCGCATTATATACGAATTGGTTAAAAAAATCTATATTTAATATCATTATGAAAACTAAAACATTCAAAAACTCTATAATTATCCATATTTAAGCGTTCTTGAAACTTGTTTTCATGCTATTATCCCGCGTTTATATTGATTTTTCAGTATTTTTATATACTCTTTCAGTGTTCTCTGTGTTTTAGAAAAAATTATAGTATAGTAAACAAGCTTTCTATTTGTTAAAAAAATATTACTTTATATATATTAAAACACTTTTTGTTATTAAATGTATTATCCATTATGATTGACATTAATGTGCTTAAATATTCAATTGATCGTAAAAAATGCATATTGGCACCGTCATATTCGTTGCTCGTTTTTGATATTGCATAGCTTTGTATTGCGGTAGCCTTTTGAGCACTCGAGGGGATGGGCGACTTTATTTCTTTTTTATCTATATGCCACTTTTGCTTATAATAATCTAAGCGAATAGTTTTGATTGATTGAATGGAATACGAAGAATCAGAAGGAGTAAAGTGCGAGAATCTCAAGTCTCATGAGGTTTCTTATGCGCCATGTAAAACGGATAAACTCTCCGTTCCGTTCGCTTAAAGCAGGAACGTGGATGAGAGCCTAAAAACTGAATGTCGTTGGCTATTTTAAAGAGATTAGCGCGTGCATTCAGGTTTTTGTGGAAATGGGTGAGGGCGCCATAATGGGCAAATGCCTCCAATTTCTTGCGAGCTGTCAAGGATATCCCCGTTAGAGAGCTGATTGTTTCAGCAAAGGTCAAAACCTTTCGGTGCATTGAATTTTGTTCCAACAGCTGTTCCTCTATTGAGCACCCCCATCTTCACGCTTCATAAAAGAGACATTTTTCAATGTTCCTAAACCCATTTCATGACAGCGATTGTGAATGATATAATAATAAATCTATTGAGCACTCCCATCTTCACGCTTCATAAAAGAGACATTTCGCAATGTTCCTAAACCCATTTCATGACAGCGATTGTGAATGGTATAATAATAAATCTATTGAGCATCTCTTTTACGCTTCATAAAGGAGCACGCCGGTACCATTACTATATTTGCCAGTTCGTGGGGTTGTTGTGACAGTCCTCTCCACAATGTTGTGACAGAGGCCCCTTTGTCCGTTGTGACAGTCCTTGGCACTTGAGGTGGTTCATTAGAGGCGTTTGTAGTTCTTATCGGATACAATTTCTATTCACATATTCATTGCGTTTGTGATGTGCAAGTCAGTGATTTTGATTGATGCAACATGGGACCGATTTAAAATGAGAAAATCTTACGGTCTTTAGGATTCTCATTCAATATGGATAACGCTAGATTATCATTATAAATAAACACATTATCTCATTGAGATAAGAGTTATCTACCCAATGTTATCAATAATGATAACATTGTAAAGCGTAACTACGATGAATTCATTAATCTTTTTATACTTCGATTGAAATTATGTCTATTAATACCGATTTTTTTGAGCTCATTCTGTTTGGTTGATAGCTAATAGATTTTCAAAATCAAAACGCGAAGCTAGAATGAAAAACACCTTAAGGTCATATCCATTTAAATCACTTTCTGCCAGTATAGCCATTGGGTGTTGAGCTATGACTATCCATGCCTTTGCAAAACCGTTGTGCCTTTTAAGTACAATATAAGCAACAAAACCACCCATAGCATAAATGCGGATCAGAGCCTAAAATGAACGCTGTGGGTAATTGTTATCGGTCATCATCGGGGTGTTTACACCCCGATCTTTTGACAGAAAGATTTGTTTTAAGATGTTTGCATCTTTTTTAGTGGGTTGTTTATTGGGGAGCAATCATCTTTTTAGGATCAACTAATCGGTCATAATCCTCTACAAAAACGCCTGCTTTTAATGCTTCGGTGCGCAAAGTTGTATCATTTTTATGCGCTGCTTTGGCAATTTCAGCAGCTTTTTCATAGCCAATTTCTGGTGCAAGAGCTGTGACTAACATGAGTGAGCGCTCCATGAGTGAGTGAATATGAACACGATTGGCTCGTAATCCTTGAATGCAATGCATATCAAAAGAACGCATGCAATCACCAAGAAGGGTAATTGATTGTAAAACGTTATAGCCAATAACAGGTTTATAAACGTTGAGTTCAAAATGTCCTTGGCTTGCGGCAAAGGTTACGCTGGTGTGATTACCAAAAACTTGGCATGCGACCATGGTTAAGGCTTCACATTGCGTGGGGTTGACTTTGCCGGGCATAATAGAAGATCCGGGTTCATTTTCAGGAAGACTGAGTTCCCCTAAACCGGAACGTGGACCAGAGCCTAAAAAACGAATGTCATTGGCAATTTTAAACAGATCAGCAGCGAGAGCATTCAAGCTCCCGTGGAAATGCGCAAGGGCGCCATGATGGGCAAGTGCTTCAAATTTATTGCTGGCAGTTTGGAACGTTATTTCTGTGAGAGTGCTCACTGTTTGCGCAAAAGCAACGTCAAAACCTTTTGGCGCATTCAGCCCTGTGCCAACAGCCGTACCACCTTGAGCAAGCATTTGGACATCGGTTAGAGCATTTTCAATACGCTGAAAATTGGCTTCTAATGCGGCACGATAGCCTGAAAATTCTTGCCCTAAGGTTAAAGGGGTTGCATCTTGCGTATGGGTGCGGCCGATTTTAATGATATCTGCAAATTCTTGCTCTTTTTGTTTTAATGTCGCAATAAGAGCTTCAAGGATTGGCAGTAAGTGTTGGCGTGTTTGCAACGTGGTGGCAATGTGAAGCGCCGTGGGAAAGGAATCGTTCGATGATTGGCTCATGTTGACATGGTCATTGGGATGAACTGGTTTTTTGCTTCCAAGTTTTCCTCCCAAAATCTTACTAGCACGATTAGCAATGACTTCATTGACATTCATATTGCTTTGTGTGCCAGAACCTGTTTGCCAGACGGACAGTGGAAAATGCGTATCAAAATCGCCAGCAAGCACTTCATCAGCGGCGGCAATAATTGCTTTTCCAATATTTTCTGGTAGTTTTCCTTTGCCCATATTTACAATCGCTGCTGCTTTTTTGACAAGGACTAAGGCATAGATGATGGCAAGAGGCTGCTTTTCACTGCCAATATTAAAATTATGCAGAGAACGTTCAGTTTGTGCGCCCCAATAACGATCTTGACGTACCGAAATCGTTCCAAAGCTATCCGTTTCCTGACGTGTTTCAACCATGATAAGATCCTTTTTTGTTCACGGGTTCTCAAAAAAGATAGATAACGCGAAAGTGCAATAAGAGGCAAGACTTTGAAGCTTCATTTAGAGAAATTATTTTTATGGCTATTCTTGACATTGAGAGATGCCGATTTTATATCTAACACATGCTAGCACTCGTAATTTGAGAGTGCTAGCAAGAACTTTTAAGATTAATTCAATTATGTTCAGTTTTAAGGATTTAAAACATGGCTAATATACAATTCCGCCCACTTCACGACCGTGTCGTTGTCCGTCGGGTTGAATCTGAAAATAAAACGGCTGGTGGGATTATCATCCCTGATACAGCAAAAGAAAAACCCCAAGAAGGCGAAGTGATTGCTGTTGGCAATGGCGCTCTCGATGATAACGGAAAGCGCGTGCCTTTAGAAGTCAAAACAGGAGACCGTATTTTGTTTGGAAAATGGTCTGGAACTGAAGTCAAGATTAATGGGGAAGACCTCCTCATCATGAAAGAATCTGACATTATGGGAATTATGGGCTAATTGAAGCACTTAGTTTTTCATTGTGTACTATTTTGAGAAAACTCCAAGGAGAAATTAAATGGCTGCTAAAGAAGTCAAATTTGGCCGTGAAGCGCGTGAGCGTTTGTTGCGCGGTGTCGACATCCTTGCTAATGCTGTTAAGGTGACACTCGGCCCTAAAGGTCGCAATGTGGTGATTGATAAATCATTCGGTGCGCCTCGTATCACAAAAGATGGTGTATCCGTTGCAAAGGAAATCGAACTGGAAGATAAGTTCGAAAATATGGGTGCACAAATGTTGCGCGAAGTTGCTTCTAAAACCAATGATATCGCTGGTGATGGAACAACAACAGCAACTGTTTTAGGACAAGCTATTGTGCAAGAAGGTGTTAAAGCTGTTGCTGCGGGCATGAACCCAATGGATCTTAAACGTGGGATTGATGCTGCTGTTGAAGAAGTGGTGGCAAACCTCTTCAAAAAAGCAAAAAAAATTCAAACTTCAGCAGAAATTGCACAGGTGGGAACAATTTCCGCTAATGGCGCTGCTGAAATCGGTAAAATGATCGCTGATGCTATGGAAAAAGTGGGCAATGAAGGCGTCATTACCGTGGAAGAAGCTAAAACCGCTGAAACGGAATTAGAAGTCGTTGAAGGAATGCAATTTGACCGTGGGTATCTTTCCCCTTATTTTGTCACAAATGCTGAGAAAATGGTCGCTGATCTTGATGATCCTTACATTCTCATTCACGAAAAGAAATTGTCTAATTTGCAATCTCTTCTTCCTGTGCTTGAAGCTGTTGTTCAGTCTGGAAAACCACTTCTCATTATCGCTGAAGATGTGGAAGGTGAAGCTTTGGCAACGCTCGTTGTCAACAAATTGCGTGGTGGTTTGAAAATTGCTGCTGTAAAAGCTCCTGGATTTGGTGACCGTCGTAAAGCAATGTTAGAGGATATCGCTATCTTGACATCCGGACAGGTTATTTCTGAAGATGTGGGCATTAAACTTGAAAATGTCACTTTGGATATGCTTGGACGTGCAAAGAAAGTGAATATTTCTAAAGAAAACACCACCATTATTGATGGTGCTGGACAAAAGGCTGAAATTACTGCTCGCGTCAATCAAATCAAGGCTCAGATTGAAGAAACAACTTCTGACTATGACCGTGAAAAATTGCAAGAAAGACTTGCTAAACTCGCTGGTGGTGTTGCTGTTATCCGTGTGGGTGGTGCAACAGAAGTTGAAGTGAAAGAAAAGAAAGACCGTGTTGATGATGCTTTGAATGCAACACGTGCTGCTGTTGAAGAAGGTATTGTTGCTGGTGGTGGTACCGCATTGTTGCGTGCAGCAAATGCGTTGACCGTTAAGGGAAGTAATCCTGACCAAGAAGCTGGTATTAGTATCGTTCGTCGTGCTCTACAAGCACCAGCGCGCCAGATTGCAAGCAATGCTGGTGAAGAAGCCGCTATTATTGTGGGCAAAGTGCTGGAAAATAATGCTGACACTTATGGTTACAATACCGCAACTGGTGAATTCGGTGATTTGATTGCTTTGGGAATTGTTGATCCTGTGAAAGTTGTGCGCTCTGCTCTTCAGAATGCGGCTTCAATTGCGAGCCTTCTGATCACAACAGAAGCAATGGTTGCTGAAGTTCCAAAGAA
>NZ_JBHIOI010000032.1:0-12411 GCF_042195415.1 Bartonella sp. CE47NXGY
AAACTTGATATTGCAAAAGCCAAGCAGCTTTTAGCAGAAGCTGGTTATCCGAATGGATTTGAGGCAAATTTTCTCGTGTCAAACACTCCTTATACTTTGTTACTTGCTCAGTCACTCCAGGATAGTGCTGCACAGGCGGGCGTACGTCTTAAAATTGAACGTGTAGCAGGTACACAGTTATTTTCAAAAGTGGATGCTCGAGCTTTTGATACGGCTTTTATCGGATGGAATAATGATTCTGCGGATCCTCATACCATGGCTTCACGTCTTATTTTCAATCCAGATAATCGTTTTGAGGCTAGAAATACAGCCTATCCTAGTTGGAAGCATGGGTATTTTGATGCTAAGATGAATCAAAAAGTTGAAGAAGCGTTGTTTCAAAAAAATCCGCAAAAACGAGCGCAACTCTATGCTGATTTACAACGTGAATTAATGCAAAAAGGACCTTATGCGTTTATCTTTCAACAATATAGCGTTGTCGCGATGACGCCTGATGTCAAAAAATGGGTTTGGAATAGTGCACCGCGTATTTTTTATAGTAAAATTGAAAAATAAGTGTGTCTTTTTAGTGTTATCAAAGCTAAAAAGAGCTTAATCATAATTGCATGATGAAAATATTCTCCCATATAAAGCTCTTCAGTTTTTTTAGGATGAAACTGTGAGGGATGTTTGTGTAGTAGCAGTATATAATTAAGATCGTTTATAGGGAGCGATGAATATAGAAAGTTATATTGGGGAGGATCTTTGTTTATGGTTATAGATTCTCTGCATCCCGAATATAGACTGATGTATAAGAAAATTATTTTGTAGATGCTTAGTTTGATTAAATGAAATTGATGTCTAATGCTATGCTATTTAAGCAAAATCACAATCACTTTGTGTGAAAAGGTAGAAGAATACAAAAGGAAGAGATAAAATGGGAAAACAAAGAATATTGAAAAAAATTTCTATTTTATTAAGCTCAATCATTTTTTTTAATGGGGCTGTAACAACGGCATTCAGTGCCTCATCTAAAGATATATTGGTAATGGCATGGAATATTGATTCAATTAGTAGTTTTGATCCAGCGCAAACTGTTGAGGTTGTGACGAGTGAGTTATTAACGAATATTTGCAGCGCGTTAGTGCAATATGATGAGCATGATCCTACAAAAATTCGCCCTGCTATGGCAAAATCTTGGGACGTTTTAGACAATGGCAAAAGAATAGTCTTTCATCTTCGTGATGATTTAAAGTTTAATGATGGAAGGATGGCTACAGCGCAAGATTTGGTATGGTCGATGCGACGGATTATTAAATTAGGATTAAGCTATGCTCAATCTTTAATGGATTATGGGTTTACCAAAAACAATATTGAAACAAATATTCAGGCTCTTGATGATAAGACTTTACAATTAAAATTAGATAAACCCTATCCTATTCAGCTCATATTGACTGTTATTGGACAATCTTATGCTTCTGCTTTGCTTGATCGGAAAACAATTGAAGCACAGAGTATTAACGGTGATATGGGGAATAAATATTTAGCAACACATACAGCTTGTGTTGGACCTTATAAATTGGTGAGCTGGTCTCCAGGAGATAAAGTTGTGTTAGAGGCGACACAACATTATTGGGGCGATGTGCCTAAAATTAAGCAGATTGTTGTGCAGCATGTAGCGGATTCATCAAGTCAAAGACTTCTTTTGGAAAAAGGTGATGTGGATATAGTGCGTGATCTTTCTTCAGAGGATATTTTAGATCTTGAAAAAAAAGGAGGCCCAGTCAAAATTAGTCGTGTTTTGCGTCCGCAGATTATTTACTTATCGTTAAATAATAAGAATGCAATTTTTGCGAATGAAAAGGTCAGATTGGCACTTCGTTATTTGGTTGATTATGAAGGTCTTGGAAAAACTGTTTTGAAAGGGATTGCTATTCCTCGGGCAACTTATATGTCTTTAGGTGTTCCAGGTGCTTTAGATGAAAAAGAAGGTTTGCCTTTTCAGTTGGATTTGAAAAAAGCAAAACAACTGATTACTGAAGCTGGTTATCCTAATGGGTTTAAAGCTAATCTTTTAGTTGGAAGCCTTAGTTATATGTCGTCTGTTGCACAGTCTATTCAAGCCAATGCACGCAAAATTGGTGTTGAGCTTACAATTGAAAAAATGGCACAAAATCAATTGTTGAGCCGTGTACGTGGTGGAAATTATGATACTGCTATTATGGGGTGGGGGAGTGCCGATCCTGATGGACATCCTGCTTCATTAAATCACGTGTTTAACCCTGATCCAACATTTACAAAAAAGCACAATATGTATTTAGCTTGGCGCGCTGGGTATTATGATGAAAATATTAATAACATGGTGATGGATGCTTTGTTTGAGAAAGACCCCAATAAGCGTATCATGCAATATCGTACTTTACAGCATTATGTGCTAGAGCATGGTCCTATGGTTTATTTATTTCAGACATATTATACCGTTGGTATGGGGCCTGATGTCAAAAAATGGATTTGGAACAGTTATAGACTTTATTACAATGAAGCAGAAAAATAAAAAGAAGCATGTTATAGAAAAGGATTGTAGAACATGCTTAATAAGAGATTGTTTTGTTATATAAAAAAGTATTTGCTTTATGTTTTGTCGCTACAGAGGGGATTTTTATAATGGTTTTGCCACTTTCAGAGACTGAAAGAGCTGTATCAGAAAAGCAGAAAAAATTATTTTTATGGGATTTTTTATGCAAAGGATTGAAACTTCTTATTTCAGTTTTTATCACATTGCTTGGGTTGGTGACGATCACTTTTTTTCTTGGTCATCTTCTTCCTCTAGATCCGGTTCTGTCTATTCTTGGTGATAATATCAGTCAGGAAGCTTATGATGCAATGTATTATAAGCTGGGTCTTGATAAGCCGTTGATTGTCCAATATTGGAAGTATCTTCATAATGTATTTTTGTTTGACTTTGGAGATGCTTTAACTTCTGGGCGACCTGTTCTAGCCGATATTATGCGTGTGTTTCCTGCAACATTAGAGCTTGCAACCGTTGCTATTGTTATTGGCACAAGTCTTGGAATTCCATTTGGTGTTTTTGCAGCAATGTATCGCGATTCATTTATTGATTATGTTGTCCGTGTTTTTACACTTGTAAGTTATTCTACTCCAACATTTTGGCTCGGATTAATGGCGTTGTTAATATTTTACGCCAAGCTTGGCTGGGTTGGTGGCCCAGGACGACTTGATTTTCTTTATGAATATTCTTTTGAACCAAAAACAGGATTTTTCCTTTGGGATACTGCAAGCCAAGGACAATGGCAGGCTTTTGGTAATGTTTTTAGTCACGTTATTATGCCTGCTTTGATCTTGGCTTTCGGTGCTATGGCTTATATTAGCCGTATGACTCGTGGGTTTATGATTGAGCAGCTTAATCAGGAATATATCATTACTGCACGTGTAAAGGGATTATCGTGGGCGCGAACCGTTTGGGGGCATGCCTTTCGAAATGCTGCTGTTCAAATTATTACCGTTGTTGCACTTTCTTATGCTTTTTTATTAGAAGGGGCTGTTTTAACGGAGACAGTTTTTGCTTGGCCTGGTTTTGGACATTACTTGACAAATGCTCTTTTAGCCGGAGATATGAATGCAGTTGTAGGATGTACTTTACTTGTAGGATTTATCTTTGTCGCCATTAATTTATTTTCTGATTTGCTTTATCGCATTTTTGATCCAAGGACACGTTGAATATGACAGTAAGTAATCATCATAAATCGCAATCATCATCTTCTTTGGGTAGTTGGTTAAACGATCCTGTTCCAAACTCCATAATTCAAGCGAACATACAAAGAATTTATCACGCACTGGCTAAGTTTTTTCATAACTTTTCGGCTGTATTCGGTCTGCTTATTATTTGTATTATTATCATATGTGCATTTTTTGCTCCTTGGATTGCTACGCATGATTTTCTTAGCAATGATCTGGGGCATCGGTTGCAGCCACCCTCTATGGCGCATTATTTTGGAACAGATGAATTGGGACGTGATATTTTTAGTCGCCTTGTTTTTGGTTCCCGTATTACTCTTTATGTTGTTTTTCTTACAACAGTTATTGTAGGTCCAATAGGGCTTATTGTTGGAACTGTATCTGGTTATATGGGCGGATGGGTTGATACTGTGCTCATGCGCATTGTCGATATTTTTCTTGCTTTTCCAGGTTTGATTTTAGCTCTTGCATTTTCAGCCGCATTGGGACCAGGGATTGAAAATGCTTCTATTGCAATTTCAATTGCAGCATGGCCACCAATTGCACGTTTAGCACGTGCTGAGACTTTGACAATACGTTCTTCTGATTATGTTTCTGTAGTTCGCCTGCAAGGGGCCTCTGCTTGGCGAATTATTTTGTTTCATGTTGCGCCCATGTGTATTCCTTCAGTGATTGTACGATTAACTTTGGATATGTCTGGAATTATTTTAACGGCTGCTGGTCTTGGTTTTTTAGGGTTGGGAGCTCAACTTCCAAGTCCTGAATGGGGTGCGATGCTTTCTTCAGGGCGGGAATTTATGATGACAAATTGGTGGTTGGCGGCAATACCAGGCTGTGCAATATTATTTGCAAGTCTTGCTTTCAACCTTTTAGGTGATGGTCTTCGTGATGTATTGGATCCACGCAATGGGTAATAAATTATTAGAAGTAGAAGATTTACGTATTTCTTTTCCTACAACGCGCGGCATTTCAGAAGTTGTGCGTGGCGTTAGTTTTTCTGTTGGAAAAGAAAAAATTGGAATTGTTGGTGAATCCGGATCTGGAAAATCGATGACTGGGCGCGCAATACTAAGATTGAGTCCAAAAGCAGCCATTGTTAAAGCTAAAAAAATGCGCTTTGAGGATGTTGATTTATTGGCCGCAAGTGAACCTCAGATGCGAAAAATCCGTGGGAAACGTATTTCAATGATTTTACAGGATCCCAAATATTCACTTAATCCATTAATACGGATCGGGGAACAGATTATGGAGGCTTACCGTATTCATTACCGTGTTTCAAAAGCTGAAGCGAGGGAGCGCACCATATCTATGTTAGAATCTGTTCATATTCGTGATCCTGAACATGTGATGCGTCTCTTTCCTCATGAAATATCTGGGGGGATGGGGCAGCGCGTGATGATTGCAATGATGCTCATTCCAAAACCTGATTTAATTATTGCTGATGAGCCAACATCTGCACTTGATATTACGGTCAGACGACAAGTTTTATCTGTATTAGATGAACTTGTGACAAAATCTGGAACGGGACTTATTTTCATTAGTCATGATTTAAATATGATTGCTGATTTTTGTGATCGTATTTTGGTGATGTATGCGGGCCGTGTCTTAGAAGAGTTGCCTGCTTCTGATTTGTCTCACGCTTGTCATCCTTATACAAAGGCGTTGCTCGCGAGTTTGCCACGGCTTGATAATCCAGTTGATATTTTGGCTGTTCCTGAGCGTGATCCTGATTGGTTGTATAATCCTACGATTGTTAATGGCGTTGAGGAGGTTCCTCATGACAAATTGTGAGAATATTATTGATGTTTCTAATTTATCTGTAACTTTTGGGCACAGGCATAAGGCAGTAACAGTTGTTAAAAATGTTAATTTTCATATTAAGCGTGGTGAAGCTTATGGTTTGATTGGTGAATCCGGATGTGGAAAGTCAACTATTTTGAATACATTGGTGGGGCTTATTCCAGATTATAGTGGAAAATTCCTTTTTGCTGGACAAGAAGTTGAAAAGAAAAGAAGTAAGGATTTTTTACGCTGTATTCAAATGGTTTTTCAAGATCCTTATGCTTCGCTGCATCCAAGAAAAATGGTCCATACGGTTCTTTCTGAATCGCTCAAAATCCATGGAATGGATAATCAAAGAGAGCGGGTGGAGGATGCTTTAGATTCCGTTGGTTTAGATTCTTCATTTCTTTATCGTTATCCTCATGAGTTGTCTGGAGGGCAGCGTCAGCGTATTGCTCTTGCACGTGCTTTAATTATTGAGCCAGAGGTGTTGTTGCTTGATGAGCCAACATCTGCATTGGATGTGTCGGTACAGGCTGAAATTTTAAACTTGTTGAAATCACTGCGCGTGAGAAAAAAGCTTACTTATTTAATGGTATCCCATGATCTTGCTGTTGTTGCACATATTTGTGAACGTGTTGGAATTATGCATAAAGGGATTATTCTTGAAGAGCTTAGCAATGATGAATTGCGTAATCTACATGCGCAACACGATTATACAAAGGAGTTTTTTGAAGCAAGTATAGAGCCTATTGTCCATAGAGAGCAAAGAGCATGATCAATTTTACAGAAGAGAAAATGCAATTTTATTTGTTTTGAAGTTTCTGGAGATGTTTGGCGGCATTGTTAAGAGGGAAGGGGATAATAGGATTTTTTCAGTATGAATTTTCTGGGCAGTGTTTGAGCTGTAATATTTTAAATCCTATTAGAACTTCCATTTTGAAATATATGAGTGACTTATAACATACATCCCTTTGTTTGATATTATTGCATTATTTTTTACTTATCATTTTATGTTCAAAAGTTTTATTTTGGAATTTTAAGCATTAAATTCGTGAGAAATAACAAACGATAGTAATGTTGTATTTTCTAGAAAAGCTTCTCATTATTTTACAATATCATTTTGTTTTTGGTTGTTCTCTTTTTTACAGTTTTATTCTTTATAAAAAGAATTTTTTGTAAAAAACATCCAATGGTCAATGACTGTCTTCAAATATTTCGCTGTTCTCTATTTAAAAAAGCGCTTAAAAACAGCTTATAATAAACCAAAAAGGCAGCAATATGCTGCCTTTTTGTTAAATTGAATAGGCTATTTTTACAGTCTTGATTTAAAACTGATAGAGTATTCCTCCTGAAAAGCTTGCACCACTTATACCAGTTTTTGAAGCTTTTGTTGATAGCTGACATCACCATGAAGGGAGAGGTTAGCGGACAATTGTGGGCCACCTTCAACGAAACTTCCCGAGGGGTCACATTTATAATACTTATCAATATGGAATGTCTGATCATCACCAAAGGTTTTGATTAAGTTTACTTTTCCATAGAAAGACATAGGACGGCTGTTTTCAGTGGCAATGGTTTTTGTCAAACGTCCACCAACACGGGATTATCCATTGAGAAGGATTTTGCATCTTAATGGTCAGATTATCAGCATCTTTAATGGTATCAAACATCAAATGTTGATAGGCAAGCTGTGCCTGCGGTTCGAATGTTACGCCTTGGATACCCGTTGCAAATTGTTTGCTAACAGTTGTGGAGATCGCCAACATTTTTGCATTTTTCAATTTTGTGGTTGTACTAATGAGGGCATTGGTGATCTTTCTCTTTAGGAATCCATAGGATAAACAGCGTATCAAGATAGAAACCACTGTCACGCTGTTTACTGCCATAGGCGGTGAGTGAAATGACCATTTATTCAATATGCTCTTACTTGCTGTCTTGCATATTCTTTGGAGTGCAAAGAGAGTTGTCCATAGGTTTCTATAAGACCAAAATGTGTTGTAGATATTTTTCCCTTCTAGCGCGACAAAGTTAACACCTCCTTGTAGAGAAGCATAACGAAGATGAGCACTGCTATAACCATATCTACTAGAAGTACTACTTATCAAAAAATAAGCTTCCTGTTTTTCCATAGGTATATAAGAAAAAGCCATTCCGTTTGTCTTATTCTTTCCTTAAGACAAATGTCGCATATTGGTTAACAGTTGCATTTTGCTTAGCCATATTGGTCAATCCAGCGTACAAGAGAGCATTGGGGCTTGATCAAATAGTTTGTATTTATGGCACGATGGTTTTTACTTTTGAGTCGCTATCAAGCAGTACTGGTTGTAAGCGAAAATCCCAGAAATTTTTATTTTCTCCTAAAAGGTTTTGTTCAGCATTTGTTTTACTGTGGTTTGATTTTGGTCCATAAGCTTTCAGTATATATTTATAAGGTGAACCACTTATTGTGATATAGTCCTGTGCAAGTTTGAAAGAGTTTTGATTTACTTTCCCAAAAACTTGAATGAGTGAAAGACCACGTGCACTGGTAAGAGCAGAAGCGTCTGCTTTAATATTGTTCTTTTCTAAATGTCCAGTGATATAAACCAGTGTAGTACCTGAAACATCACCGTGAATCAGAAGATGGTCAGCTTTTTGTTTGTTTATGGCAGCACTATCACTCCATTCGACGTTGAAATGAATTTCTGCTTTTCCTGTAGCATTGTAGACTTTTTTAGTATTTGGTCTGCCAGATCCTATGTGCAACGTGTGATAATGATTTTCAGTTGGCTCTTCAAAAACAATAGAGCTGTTATTGATGTTAAGGACAGAAATATCAGAACGTGCTCTTTGAGCAATATCAAGCAGTTTTTTGTTCTGGCTTTTTTTATTTGTGCTTGTTTTCAATGTCCATTTCGTATTGTTTTGCAAATCAAAGACTGTTTTGAATTTTTTTTCAGTGCTCACTTTGCCGTCTAAGATGGAGCGATCGGCGTTTAGTGTAAAAGTGAAATCATTTTTTTTCGTTGAAGCTTCGGTTACTAATAAAACATTGGCACGGATTTCTGAATTTTTGAGATTGGCTTTACCAATTGATTCATTTGCATTAATTCCAGTACCGTTTTTAATATGAAGTTTTGTATTGGTTAAATTGATTTCTGATGTTCTATTGTTCTTAGACTTTTCAAATGCGATACCTCTATCTTCTGCTGTGGCAGAAACATTTGTTACATCAATATGTCCATTATTATTTACAACAAATGCACTATTTTCGGCAATTATTGTCCCTCCACTCATTTTGATTGTGCTGCCATTTTCTGAATAAAGTCCGATCTCAGCATTTTTAATCGTTGTATGGCCATATAATTCAACTAAACTGCCAACATCTTGGCTTTCCGCACCGAATCCGTTATTATCTGCTGTTATTAGAGTAACATTCGTGGCTTTAATATGTCCGCCGTTTCCGGCAAATAATGCAGTAGTTTTACCTTGTACTGTTCCTCCCGTTATGGTGATGGTGGATTTTGAGTCTTTTGCATAGAGCCCACTGTCATCAGATGATGTAATTTGAGCATTGTCAGTTAAAGTAATAGTACTGCCGTTTATGGCAGATACTGCTGCACCTTTTGCGTTAAATGATCCTCCAGAAACTGTTATTTGAGAACCATTATCTGAAATTATGCTATTGATTGCTTGCGGAACGGTTACATTTTCTAAAGTAATGGCACTTCTTCTTGCAATTATTGCATTGATTAGTAGTGCATTATCCTTACGATTTAATATCGTTACATCTTTCAGTTTGTTATTGCTCTTGTTTTTTAACAAGTGAACGCCTGCTTCGGAAGCAGTAATGGTTCCTCCGATCATTTTGATTGTGCTATCGTTTTGCGCATCAATTCCGATTTTAACGTCACTGATCGTTGTATTGCCAAGCAATTCAATCACACTGTTAGAGCCAGAGGCAGCTGCACCAGCAGCTACACCACTGCCATTATTAGTTGCTTTTAAAGCAACATTTGTAACCGTAATATGGCCACCTATGTCTGCTTCTAAGGCTGTATATTTTCCTGTCACGTTTCCTGTTGTCATTGTAATTGTGGATTTTGAGTCTCGTGCATAGAGGCCTGCTTCATCATGTGACGTAATTTGAGCATTGTCCGTTAAGGTGATACTGCTACCGTTTTGAGCACATATTGTTGCATAGCTTGAATCAAATGATCCTCCAGAGATTGTTATGTTAGAACGATTATTTGCAATTACGCTGTTGCCTGTTTGAGTCACTTTTACATTTTTTAAAGTGAGACCACTTTCTTTCTCTAGAAGAATTCCTTTGCCTGAATTTTTATCTTTACCGGTTGATATTATTACATTTTCTAGTTTACTTTCGGCGCTCTTACTGTTCACGAAGCCAACACCAGTTTTAGAAGTTGTAATAGTCCCCCCAATCATTTTAATTACGCCACCGTTACTTGCCACAAGCCCAACACCAGCATTCTTAATCGTTGTATTGCCATATAATTCAATCATACTATTAGCGCTATTGACTCCTGCGCCTATTATAGGAACATCAGTGACCTTGCCCCCATGTTCATTTGTTGTTAGAGCAACATCCGTGACCTTAATATGTCCACCGTTTTCTGCGACCAACGCTAATTCTCCGGTTACTGTTCCTCCCGTCATTGTGATGGTAGAATGTAAACCATTTGTGTAGAGTCCTTTGCTATTCGATGATGTTGATGTAACTTGAACGTTACCTTTTTTATTGCTGGTTAAAGTAATGTTGCTGCCGTTTCCAGCGTATACCCCTACGTTTTTGCCCTCAAATAATCCTCCAGAAACCGTTACTTTAGAATGATTATTTGCAACTATGCCACTTTTTGCCTGCGTAACTGTTACATTTTCTAAAGTGACGTTGCTTTCCTTGTCGGCACCTATTCCTGTGATTTTAGGCTCTTTATGGTTACTGCCCGATATTTTCACATTTTCTAGCTTGTTTCCATTGCTCTTACTATTATAGAAACCAGCGCCGGTTGCAGAAGCTGTAATGGTCCCTCCGATCATTTTAATCATTCCACTGTTTTGTGCATGAAGACCGATTACAGCATTCTTAATTGTTGTATTCCCATGCAATTCAATCACGCTGTTCGGACCGCCGGCGACAACTGTTCCGATTTTATCATTCGTCGCAGTTAACGCAACATCCGTGACCTTGATATGTCCACCGTTTTCTGCAACCAACGCCATTTTTTCTGTGATTACGCTTCCTCCCGTCATTTCGATTGTGGTTTCTGAATCTGTTGCATGGAGTCCAGTGCCATGAGATGATGTAGTTTGAACATTGTTAGTTAGAGTTACGCGACTGCCATTGTAAGCAGATATTGCTGCCTTTGTGGCATCAAATGATCCTCCCAATATCGTGATTTCAGATTTATTATTTGCTGTAACGCTATTCGTTGCCTTAGTCACTTTTACATTTTCTAAAGTGACTTCACTGTCTTTGTCTGCAAATATTGCAAAAGTTAGTGGAGCTTTGCCTTTGCCACTTGATATTATTATATCTTTTAGCTTGTTTTCAGCATTCTTACTGTTCAAGAATTTAGTGCCAGTGTTGGAAACTGTGATAGTTCCCCCAGTCATTTTCAGTGTAGCACCATCCTTTGCTTCAAGACCGAAGAAAATGCTAGAACCAGTTCCTTTAATGGTTGTACCATCCAGTAATTCAATCGCAGTGTTAGAACCTTCAGCTGTTATAGCGTGCGCATTTGTGCCTATGTTGGTGTTTGTTTTTTTGTTTCCGATTATCGTCAAATGCTTGCCGATAATTTGACCACCTTTTTTTGCGTGAATAATTTCGTAGGTTTCGTTGGAAACTTCTTTTTTATTTTCTGAAATTTCAAGATTTTTAGCTTGTGCATTAAGATTGATACCAGAAAGTACAACTGCCACAATTGCTGTGCAGGATAGAAGAAATTTTTTAGGCATCAGTCTACTCCTTTTAAAGCCCCCAACATTCATTTTCCCGCTAACTTCATAAGCAGAAGTGGAAATAGATATTGCTTTTATTTTAATAACACAGCACTTTGATATTTTGTTTTGCTTTTTTTGTCAAATTTAAAGTTGTATTTATGTTTAATTATGTAATATTAAATTTATTTCATAATGTATTTTTATATAATTATATTTTAAAAATAAGTTTTTTATTAATGGTACATATTATTTTATATCAATATTCATTTATTTTAATATTTATTGATGTATAATTAAAGAAATACAGTTATATAAAATAAAGTAAAAAATATAATATAATATAAATAAGAATATTAGTGTTTTTAATGTTTTATATTTAGTGGAAAAAGGTGAAATTAGAGTGGATATGTGATAATTGATTGTTCTTACCTACATTATGTATCGAATGAGTTTTTGACAGCAAAAATGAGAGAAGGCTTTAATAGAGCGTTGAGGGTTCTTTGAGTGCTCAGTGTCTTCTTTGAACGAATGAAATATAAAAATATACAGAATCCGCTGATAAGCCACAATTTCCGAAAGGCTACATACTATACAAAACTCCGTTGGATGTAGTTTGACATTAGGTTTTGTACTAAGTGGGAAGAGGTGAGATTAGTTAGAAATACGTGATAATTTATTGTTTTTATGGTTATTTTTTACCATTAAATGCGCGTTTTGTAAAATGGCATGGGGCAAGGACCATCCCGTTTTAACAAGCGCCATTATCAAAACCATTGCCGCCCTGATGGCTTTTAACATTGCTCTACGTGTGTTGCGCTTTACCATGACTGGCGCACACGTCTTGGTTTATTTTGGTGCTGATACCACTACCATCACCAAATGGAAAAACATCATTGCTGCTGCTTTTGATCTCTCTTCCCATTGGCAAAAGTTTAAACAAGGACT
>NZ_JBHIOI010000033.1:0-12355 GCF_042195415.1 Bartonella sp. CE47NXGY
AGCCTTCTGATCACAACAGAAGCAATGGTTGCTGAAGTTCCAAAGAAAGATACACCAATGCCTCCGATGCCTGCTGGCGGAATGGGTGGAATGGATTTCTAAGCTCTTATTCCTAGACGTAATAAAGAAACGGGTCTTCTGTGCCCGTTTTTTTATGCTTTTTCACGTTTCATACAGTTTTTCCTTTTATGATAGTTTCTTTATCTTATAGGATTGTTCTATTCTCCTCTGGTTGATCTACCGTTATTGTGAATGAATTTCACTCTTAATCCATAGCTTTTTCTCTTGTTTTTATGAAATGTTTCTATTGTGCGGGGATCGTGGTTTCCTTTGAAAATATTTTGCTAATAAAAATATAATTCTTTGATTTATAGTCAGTTATTCCTAATACAGTTCTGTTTTTTCATTTCAGATTTATGCCTGCACCATTAAAAATCCTGGGTTTGTGCTTCATAAGGTGAGAGGTCACTACGGTTTTTATGAACCAACGCAATCATTAAAAGTCAGTAGTTAAAAAGAGTCAGTAGTTAAGAGTTAGTACCTATTGAGCGTTGGAAAGACAGAGTTGAAAAGAGCATGATGGGGCTGGTTTGTTTTTTTATGAATAAGATGCTGGTATTTCAAGCTTTTGCATAGGAGAATAAGCATCTCTCTGTTTCGTTGATCTCTGAAATGGGGAGACTGTGCCCCATTTGAGAAGCTTAAAGACAAAAGCTAATT
Organism: Bartonella sp. CE47NXGY; assembly: GCF_042195415.1. Taxonomy (NCBI): domain Bacteria; kingdom Pseudomonadati; phylum Pseudomonadota; class Alphaproteobacteria; order Hyphomicrobiales; family Bartonellaceae; genus Bartonella; species Bartonella sp. CE47NXGY. The sequence goes on from NZ_JBHIOI010000033.1 coordinate 721, forward strand.
TTTCGCCTTGCTCTCATCTTTTCTTCGGTAAGCTCATCACCTAAACTGGAGCCAAACCCATGTTGTTATACTCAAGTTCTGTTTGTTGCCTATATTGTGACAGAAAATTCTTGAGTGGGGAGCAATTTTTGAACTAAGGGGACCATGACAGTTAGCCGAAAAAAATCATGACAAGACAGTAGGCGTGCTTGTGTTAGAATTTTTAATGCTTCTGATGATAAAGGCACGCGAAATTCTGTTGTAGCCTCATGCCTTCTTTTCATATTTTCGAGCCAAGGATTTTCCATATATTCTCTTCAACTTGACCTTTATGCATAGAACATAAGGGAATTGGGAGGGTGGAAATTGGGAGGTAGGGCATTGAGAGGGTGGAAATTGGGAGGCAGGGTATTGGGAGGCAGGGAATTGGGAGGCAGGGAATTGGGAGGGTGGAAATTGGGAGGCAGGGAATTGGAAGGCAGGGAATTGGGAGGGTGGAAATTGGGAGGCAGGGAATTGGAAGGCAGGGAATTGGGAGGCAGGGAATTGGAAGGCAGGGAATTGGGAGGGTGGAAATTGGGAGGCAGGGCATTGAGAGGCAGGGCATTGGGAGGGTGGAAATTGGGAGGCAGGGCATTGAGAGGCAGGGCATTGGGAAGGTGAGAGGAGCCGGCTTGCTTTTTTATTCAACGTAAAGATGAGAGGCTTTATGTAAGGCTACCATTACATTGCTTGTTTATGCACTTCTTTAAAAGAAATGTCTTTTAATACAAATTCTTGGCAATGCTATTTATGAAGAGTATAAAATCATTTGGATATCAATAGTTTATTAAAAAAATGTATGTTGGTATGATCCTTTTCTTATGTTACCAAAGTTGCTGACTTACGCGTTGGTTAAAAATCTCTCTTCATACCCCTAAATTCATTTCATGAAAGTGTTTGTGAAGAGTGTATAAAAATTTCTCGTGAGACATGAAAAATCATCAATAAAATCTCCATGTTTTCAAAAAATAACGAATGGCTTTTTATATTTAAAAGATTTAACACGTCTCACGTTTTTTATTTATTTTAGAGCTGAATATTCGATTTTTGTGTAAAAATACTTCCCAGCACATCTACGATCCGTGAAAAATCAAGTGCTAATAAGAAAATGATGAATATAATCCATTTCGTATAGCGTGACATCATTTTTACACTTTTATACGTTGTGATGATTTCTTGTAGGACTTCTTTTTCCTTTTCTGTAAGCTCTGTTTGTTTTTCCGTTTTTTTTCTAGCCATGTTTCCACCCACACATGTGTTCCCCTTGTTTGTTATGCTTTAAAATATCTCTTGCGAGATTTGAACTGATGATATTGAGATCTTTGTTGTCTAAATAAATGGGCATCCAACCAACGCAAGAAAAAGGCTCATTGATTGTTTTTATCGCGCAACCAGTGAGTAAGAGCAGCGCGTATATCAGCATCACTTTTTTGATTAATTTCATTTTCCACCTCTAGCCGTGTTGTTGATGACTTTAGCGTTTTTTCTATTTGCTTTTGTTGTTCAACCTTCTTTCCAAGAGTGAAAGCTTTTGCTAAAGCGATAAAAAAAGCGGTCAGAGCCGCTCCTGTTATCATCAGATTTTTTTTCAACCACCACATCATAAGCGCTGCTCCCGAAACCGTTTTGCCACAAAGAAAATGCCAACGCAGGCGGCTAAAACCATAATGGTTGCTAATGCCCATTGGATGGGACCATTGCCTGCCAATAAGCCCCCAAGTCCAGAAAAAGAACCAATAATCGGTGTAAGCGCTTCTGCTTTGAAAAATCCCATTGGAGCTTGCGTTTCTACAGTTTGGTAGTTGGGAGAAACATAAGCCCCTTTTGCCCATAATCCCGATTCTGCTGCACGACGGTGCACTAAACCGTGAAGACGTTTTCCTCCTGCTTTAGTCCACTTTTGTAACTCAGCAGGGACGGCTTCATATTCGCCATTATTGAGTTTTTTGAGCAGGGTCGAATTACAAAAAGCCGATGTTCCTATATTATAGCAAAACGATACGAGCGCGGCGAATTGTTCATCCGTTAAAGAAACCGTCACATGTTTTTCAACGGTATTTTCAAATTGTCTTAAATCTTGAGAAAGAACTTCTTCTGCTTGTTTTTCAGTAATGATCATGCCCTTGTGAACGAACGGTTTGCCAGCCGCGCTGGTATGACCATAGCCAATTGTCCACACCCCGATGGCATCTTTATAGGCTTGTAAACGCAATCCTTCCCATTGTTTAATGAGCGCAAGCCCTGCTGATGATATTTTTCTCATTTGCTTCTCCATAAAATAAAGCCTCACGTTACCGTGAGGCTGGTTGACAGATTAAAAATGAATTTTTTCACGCTTCAAAAACAGAAGAGATGTGAAACTTTTATGAAATCAAAAGGTTGGTTATGACATCTTAGGGAATGGGGGAATGGTTGGTCAAAAGGGATAATAGTTGGGTAAGTGGAATAATGGCTGGGCTGGTGTTTTTGATGGAGCCTTCTTGGGGTGCGGGCGGTTGTTTGGTTGATGCACGATAAGTGTGGTCTATTGCGGTTGTTTGGTCGTATGGTATTGATGTGGGGGTGTTTGAGATACGAAGTGGATACTCTCAGAAAAAAAGACATATGCTTTTACTGAAGACGAAAGCATTAAATACTTTATGTATCAAACGTTTTGCTTATCCAAAGAGTCTCATTGTTACACAGAGCTTTGGGCTAACAAGAGCTGTGGAATTTTGATACAATTTTAAGAGGGGCTGGTTTTTATAGGACAATGGTGCTTTTTCTTTAAGAGGAAAGTTGTTTGCTATTTTTGTTTTATGAACGCAAAAGCTGGTTTTCTTAGAGAAATCTTAGCCGTAAAGCAGCCTCTCTTCGTTCTTTGATGAATAGGAATATGGAAAAAGCCTCAATTACATCGTTAAAGATTTGTATTCAGTGAGCCTTTTTTGGTGGGAAGAAACGGAAACAGTTTTTCCCTCTGTTGTTTTTAAGTTTTTTTCAAATCTCTCTCTCAGGGTTTCACCTTTTTTGTTGACTGTTTCATGTTCAGCATCGGGATTGGCTTTTAAATAGTGTTCTAGACGTCTTCTTCCTTGTGTGTGTTTATAAAAAGTGGTTGGAAGATAGGAATCTAACTTTTCAGCAGATAAAGATGAATTGGGTTCACATAATACACCCTTAACATTATCTTTGTGCAATCTTGCTAATTTATCAGATTCAAGATGAAGCTTTTTGGCAAGGCTTAAGCTGAACATCCGCATTCAGAAGAGCTTCGCTGAATATCCATTTCTGCCGTGGTAAAAGAATAAGGAGGCAGTTGAAGACATTGAAGGGTTTGATTTATTTTTATCCCTAGTTTGCAAGCCGTGATACTCTGAAATGTTGTAGGTTCAAGCATAATCAAAGAGATTTTGTCATCAACTTTTTGATAATCAAGGACGGCAAAGTGGATTTTGCTTCCCGAATTGACTATAAATCGGGCAGAATTTGCGCCGCTCTCAACGACTTCTTTTAGGGCGTGCGAAAACTCTTCTGCTGTAAGAGCCAATTTGAGATTCATTTCTGGATATTTGCTGTTTGCTTTTTCTACGAGAGCCGGCATCAATCTAATATCTGTGTTTTCATAATAAGAGTTAATCCAACGGCCGGTGACAAGATCATCTTCTAAGCCTGTAATAATATCTTTTAATTCGTCAGAACTCGGTGCAACATGTTCTTCTTCTGTTTGGATGGAACTTTGCATTAAACGTGCAATAAGGTCTTCTAAAGATTCATTTGCACTTGCTCCTTCTGGTGTTTGTGAGGAATGAGGGAGGGAAGAATCTTGTGGCTTCATACTATTAGCCTCCATATTGATAATCGATAGGTGATATTATCTTCTTCAATTCTGGCTAAACAATGTTTGCAGGAAAGATTTTTATCTAAAAAAAAACAAAGAGATGAAATCATCTTTATTTTAAAAAATTTTGTTACGAAAGACAAAATCCCCCGCTTTTAAGAGTCAAAGGTAAGGTATCTTTTTGTCTTTTAAGAGGTCACGTTGCTTACTGTTTGCATCTTTACCTCAAAAGAAGATTTGCTAACAGCAATTTATGCCTTACCGTAAAGCCGCAGAGCTTCATTCTTTGTGGATGTGGAATATGGCTATGGCTAAAACGCTTATTACATCATTAGAGATTTGTATTCTGTGGCTCTTTTTCTGTGTTGTGAAACAGAAACAGTTTTTGTCTCTGTTGCTACCAAGCTTCTCTCAAATCTTTCGGTTAGGGTTTCGCCTTTTTTGTTTACTTTCTCCTGTGCTGCTTCTGGGTTGGCTTTTAGATATTCCCCAAGACGTCTTCTTCCTTGCACGTGTTTGTATAAACGAGCTGGAAGATATGGATCTAATTTTTCAGCAGGTAAAGGCGTGTCTGGTTCACATAACACACCCTTAATATTATCTTTGTGTAGTCTTTCTAATTTTTGAGCTTCGAGATAAAGCTTTTTGGCAAGGCTTAAGCTGAACATCCCACATTCAGAGGAGCTTCGTTGAATATCCATTTCTACTATGGCAAAATGAATATTCGGAAATTGGTGATGTTCAATGGATTGTCGCGTTCTTAATGCAAGTAATGCGGGAAGCGTGTCACGCAGTAAGGTCGGTTCAAAAAAGATCAAAGATGTTTTATTATCAATGGTTTGATGATCGACAACCGCAAAATGAATTCCCCTATCTTGTGCGTTAACGATCAGCCTAGAAGATTTTATGCCCTTTTCGAGCGTTTCTTTGAGAGCAAGGGCAAAGCCGTCAGGGGGGCTTGTAAGTTTGAGATTCATCTCTGGATATTTACGATTTGCTTGATCGACCAAGGCTGGCATCATGTAAAGATCTAAAATATCATAATAATTTTTGATCCAACTGCCATCGGCATTATGCTTTTCTAAACCGGCAATAATATCTTTTAATTCCGCACGATTAAAAGGGGTGTTTTTTATTTTTTCAATGTTAAGCCGTTCTAAATGTGCAGTAAGAGTGTCTAATGATGCATTTGCATGCGCCCCTTCAGGTGCACTTGCACCTTCTGGGGTTTGTGAGGAATGTGGTGGGGGAGAATCTTGTGGCTTCATAATCTTAGCCTCTATGTTGATGATCGATAAGTGATATTATCTTCTTCAATTCTGGCTAAACAATGTTTTGAAAAACAAGCCTTTGCATCTTGAAAGGTGAGGCGATGAGAGCATAATAATGCCGTTTTCATATTTTTATGCGTGTAGTGCTCATCATTGCTGTGATGTATTATATTGGTATTTTATAAGGGGATTATTAGGGCGTTCTATTGGGAGCCCGTAGTGAATACGGCTTGTTTTGAAAATCTCAAAATTATGGGGCTGTTGGTGATGCAAATTGTGTAATGCAAAAGAAAACAGTCAGAAAAGGACGAAAGATACCTTCAAACCGTAAAGTTTTAAACATTGCCGCGAAACACACTGTTTTATAACAGTCTATAATAACTTATAATAGTCTATGATAATGCGAAAATTTTACGGTGAAATCTGGACGCAGAAAACCCCTTACCGCATCTACCATTAAATACGATTTTTCATATTCTGTCAACCGCAAAACGATTATTTTTCCTCCTTTATCGCGGGAAAAAATCTACAGAAAAAAGCTCATTCATTGGCTATGCAGCAAAATATATTGTTTTAATGGAAAAGTTTTTGATGTGGCAAAAAACATTTTCTCCTTTGAGAAAGGCGGGGACAAGATGAAGGGAGAATTGTGGTTTTGAAATCCGTGGTATTTTATTGATGGAATTAGGAAGGCGGTGGTTGGAAGGTGTTGCGGGGCAAAGCTTTAGGTGTTGGCGATTTGTGGGGGTGATTGGGGCTGTGCTGGCTGTCGTATTAGTGGTGGTGTGATAGGTGTGGAGGGTTATCGGTGCAGTTGTTGATGAGGGAGGAGATTGTTGGTAGGGGCTTTTTCTTTCGTTTAAGGGATGATGCTTTTAATTGTGTCAAAAATCAACGGGTTGTTTTAATGATAAGCTATTGATTTATAGTGGATATTTTATCATTATTTATCTTGAATGAGAAAACCAGATTATGCTGAAATAAAAGCCATAGTTTTTGTCCGTCATAAGATCAGAAGAGCCATATAGAATTGTACAAGAAAAGACGTAAAATGACGATAATGAATTGTCTGAAGAGCTAAGGATGTTGCGATATTGGGTGAATTGTATGATGAGGGTGGTTTGTTACAATGGGGGTAGAGGGAAGAATGTTGCTGTTTTTTAAAGAGGGGGCAATATTTATCCTGTCCATGCCGTGAAATATTGTCCTTTGAGGCATGGATTAAGTGAGGCACTGGTAGGTATAAGGTTAAGTCTCTTTGACAGTTGAAGTATTTTTTTAAAGGGCGTGGTGGATATTTTTAAGCTTGTTTGTTGTGCGCTTTAAGCTTGTCAATCCCATGAAATTTTATGAAAGGGCATGCTCAGTGGATCTCAAGTGTCACTTGCCAAAGGGGGACTTTATAAAGGCGCTGGTTATAAAGAGGCATGTTATAAAAGGAGGGGGAGAATCTTTATCCTGTGAGGGGGAGGAAATGATGGGTGTTTTAGCCAAGGCTCTTTTGGGTAGAACTGTCAAAATGTTTATAAAGGGCATCAAGAATAATACGCAACGAACCAACAAGATTAGGCAGCGGTTGATCTTCTATAACAAGATAGTGTAATGCCGCATGGAAGTTGTGTTGACGATGTAGATATTGTGCTTCTTTAATCGCTTCTTGCATAGCTTCATAGTGTTCCGTTGCTCTTTGGACCCATTGCTTTTTTGCTTTCTCATCTGATGCGCTGTGCGTAAAACCATCATAATAACCGTTTGGTAAACCTTTTGCACATAAATAGTCGTTTCTAATTTGCAAGTATTGTTGCGCCGTGTCATATTGCTCTTTACTGATGCCTGATGAAGCCTCTTTATAGCCAAGCAAACAAAGACGCCCAATATAGGTTCCGACAAGCGGATTTTTCGCTTCTTCGAAGCTTAAACCAAAGTGTTTTGCACGCATTTCAATCGCAGATTGAAGCGCAGATTCGCTGGAATTTTGGGCACGTGAAATACAGCTATTGGGCTCTCGCTTTCCTGTTATTTTCGATCTACCGCGTTTTTTACGTATTTTCATGAACTTAACCATTTGAATGAAAAAGAAACTGTCTGTTGATGGGGGACAGTGATGTAAAAAGCACTTGGCGCAAATATTGGGGGGAGCAAATACTTAAGAGGGGGAAAATACTTAAGAGGGGGAAAATACTTAAGAGGGGGAAAATACTTAAAAGGAGGAAAATACTTAAAAGGAGGAAAATACTTAAAAGGGGGAAAATACTGGGGGGGGGAGTGAGCAAATACCGGGAAATATCAGCCGTTGCAGATCAAAAAACAAACGATACTAAAGGCGTTTTAAATGCAAAGAAAAGCAACGGTGTGGGGCGAAAAAATCATCTTTAAGGTGGTTTCTTACCTTTTTTATCTTATCCCTATCAGTCTTATCTTCCGCCCCTGTCATGCTTATTTTTTTATTGCTAGCGGATTATTTGCTTTCTAAATATTTCTTAACTGTTCTTGAGAGATTGAAGGAAAATTTTTGTCAAATGTGAATGAAAAAATAACAATGGATTTCAAGGGCATGTCATCGTCTTTCTAATAGGAAGTTTTTTCTAATGGGATTATTTGTCTCTTTTTTCACGAGCGCTTTGTGGAAATTTTTCAATTCCACTTTTGAAAGGTCATTGTTTTCTTAAGTTGGAAGCTTTTTATTTGGGTTCTCTTATTTTTTTGTTGTTGGGCGCTTTCCCAAGATATTTGATATACATCACGCTGTTAAGCATACTTTTATCCTTTATAGGAGATATATTGTCTTCTGTTGAGTGGCAGAGAGCGGCAAAAAGCAAACCTCCGCATTCTATTATAATAACATAAGATGCCCTATATTTTCAAATAAAATATCGTTTATCGGCTTAAAATAAACTGTGAATGATCTCGCTATTTTGTTTGGTGTATCCTTTGTAAGTATCCTTTATAGAGTATAAGTTTTCCGTTTTAATGGATCTCATCATAAGACGAGGGGATGTCGTTTAAAGGACGGAATGCATTATCGAAAGAGGCTGTTTTTATAAGAAGAAAATGCCTTTATAAAAATGCCTTTATAAAAAGATGCTTTTATAAGAGATGCCTTGATGAATGTAGGGGCTATACAAATGTAGGGGCTGTGAGATATTTCATCTTTAATGAAGAATTTTTAAAATGAAGCCTTTTTGATTAAGAAGCTTTCAAATGAGGATTAAGGTTGTTTGTCGCACGTTTTTTATACTGGATAATCGATTGCTTGTTTGACTTTGTTTTGTGTTGTGTTGCTTTTTAAAGAGCCATGTCTTAGGGCTCTCTTTTGCCCATTTTGCAAGGGTGCTCATGAAGGGTATAACGATAAAGTCCCCAATGAAATCCATATAAAGTTTGAATAATATAAAATCTATTGCACACTTCCATTTTTACGCTTGTGAAGAAGAAAGTCTATAGCATCACACATTTTGCCAGCTCTCATTGTTGAGACAGCCCTTGGCATTTGAGGCGCTTCCTTAGAGGCATTTATCATCCTTTCTTAATGTTTTACTCTATACGGCTCTTTCTGCTTGTAACGCGCAAGAGACATGGTTTGGGTTGATTTAATATGGAATAGGTTTGGAATAAGACAATCCTACGGTATTTAGGGTTCTCATTTAATATGAAAAACAATAAATTGTTATAAATCAGCGTATTGTTTGTAAACTTTACACATCAGATATTTCTTAGATTGAATATTTTTGCTTGTTGAGTTTTGTGAAACATTGTCTTTTGAAGTGTGGGTAATAGATAAGAGGATACAATGGCATTTGTGCTTGTAAGGTTTAGGGATTGTATGTTGTCACGTATGAGAAATTTTAAAAATAGACTTAAAGGGGCTTATAGCGCGTGTTTCATGGTGAAAAGAGTGCTAGATAAACCGGTTTTGCTGGTTGCATGTTCTCAAAGAGTGAGTGGGCATGTTAGAAGTGAGAAAATATCCGTATGATCGAAGATAAATCACAACACCAATCTGCCCATAAGGGAAATACGGCTTTTGCGTCACAGCCCGTGTTGAATCAGTGTGCGGTTTTCAAAAAATGGACGGCTCTCTCAAGAAAAGATTACGTCATCATTTTGTGTTTGGCTATCCTCTTGTTGGTGCTTTTTGCCGCGACTGTCTATATGAATCCTTTGGAGTTTTTTCACGTTATATCCAAAGAACAGTTTCAAGCACTGGGACAAATGGAACAAGGAGATCTTCGAAAAATGATTAAGGAGATCTTGAAACAGCCTTTTGAAAATAATCCTGCAATCGTGTTTTTGCGTGACGCGGGATGGAATAGTGTTTGGGCTTTTTTATGTCTCTTGCCGCAAATGATTTTTGGTGTTCTTGTGGTGTTCTTTCCACTCTTTTTTGTCTTTAACGCTATCTCTAAACGGGAGGTGAAGGAAATGATGAAGCTGTGGGATACATTGCCAGAGCAGCAACAGCTAGACAACCAATTTCTCAACAGAACACAATAGGAAAATAAGTGGCTGCTTCTTTTATAAGTACTTTTGTAATTTTGACTACAGTATGGTGGAGTACTGTCATGTTTCTCGGGGAGATCATGATACTTTTTTCTACTCTGATGACAATCTTGGTACTTTATTATTCTTTGATAAAACGGACAATATTGTTGTGTGGGATGCGGCGGAAATTAAAAAAGGGTGCATTACAGAATTTGGGGCATAATCAGAAAGTCAGCATAGGACAAAATACAGTTTGTGCAATAAAGTTCAGCCCCCTTTCTTTTCAAGAATCTTTGGAACTTTCAAGAAAAGATTATTGTATCATCTTTTTTCTAGCTTTCATTGTGATTGTGGTTTTCGCAGTTTTGCTCGCTTTTTTTGCTTTTTTTCCAAAATCTGTGATTTTTTTACACAATTATATGCCTCTATTGTTTAAGGTTGGCGTTTTTGGCATGCAGCTGCTGTTTTGGTTTTGTGCGTGTATTGTTGTCGCTTTACCTGTCATTTTAATCTTCCATAGTCTCCTTCATTATGGCGTGAAAAAAACAATAAAGAAATTAGAAATGGTTGCTTGAGAAGAGAATAAAAATGATGATTTCACATCAATGCGATAGGGGAAACACGTGACTATTGTTATAAAATTTTTGGCTTTTTTAGGGTTCACCATCATTGCCATTGTAATGTTTATGGTTATGATCCGGCTTCCTTACCGGTTGATCAAACATATCAGGTTATCTTTTAAACTCTCTCAAGACTTGAAAAAGAGTACAACGCAAAAAAAGCAAGCCATACAACAATTGTGCAATGATCTGGGAGAAATGAAAAGACACAATCTCGCCCATAAGACCCTTGATGCGACAATGCGCTTTCTTAACTTCAAAGAATTTCTGCCTCTTTCTTCAAAAGAATGTAAAATAATCTTTTTTATCTTTATCCTCTTTACTGTTTTGCAATCTGCTTTCTTTGTCGCAAATTTGGTATGGTGGAAGAGCGATATGGTCGGCGTTATCATGCAGCTGTTGAGCATTCTATGGTTTGGGCTTCTTCTCTTTTTTCCGATCATTGGGATCATGTGTATAAAATTAACGAGAAAATTGAACAAAAAACTTCAACAATTGAAAGAAGCAATACAACAACGCGATCAGGCAATTCGTATGAAGAATGGGCGTGGAGGATAAAATGACCAGTAGTCTTATAACATTAATGGCCTTTTCTTTCCTGTTCTTTATGGTCTTAAATGTTTTATTGTGGGTGCCAATCGTTGTCATTTATTACCTGTTTATCAAGCGTGCGCGGTTGTATTGCCGCGTGAAAAAGGAACTGAAATGCGTGCTGAATGAACGCGATATCGCCTTAAAACAGATCTCTCAAAAATAAAAAACAGCTTTCTCTTGTTTGGCAAGACTATAAAAAAATATTCTATCTTTCTACGGTCATGGCGACTGCTCCAATAGTTATAACTGTTGTCGTTAAGATATGGAGAGGGCAGGACTTTGTTTCTCTTGTCGTATTCGAGCCACTAGCATGGATGCTTGCCTGTACTTTTTTATTCTTACCGATTGTTTTTATTATGCGCTTTATCGTGACCCGTCAGTTGAACAAAATGATACGGCAATTAGAAGAAGAGGTTGAGCAGAAAGGAGCTCCCGTCATATTATACGATGTGAGTGAGGGGAAAGTGAGCGAGGGGAAAAAGTGAAGAGAGGCTTTCGTTGAGCCTTGCTTTTGACTTGTTCATTAAGGAGCATGGGGTGCACTTCTCGTTTTATGCCTTTTTATATTTGTGTCGTGTTTTTTTAAAGAATTGAGGCTCTTGCTTGAGTTGGTGCTCTTGCTTGAGTGGGGCTCTTGCTTGAGTGGGATTCTTGCTTGAGTGCTGAGGGGAAAGTGAAGAGGGGCTGCTCTTGGGTTTCACTTGCTGTTTCTGTTCTCTTTAAGAGAGAAAATCTTGTAACTTATTTTCTTTTTATCAAGCATAAAAATGTGTTTTACCAAGCGATATTGAGAGCGAAAAATCTATACTTAAAGCAAAAGATATTCT
>NZ_JBHIOI010000034.1:0-10745 GCF_042195415.1 Bartonella sp. CE47NXGY
TAAAGCTTGCTTAACGGCTCCATTGTCTTTTAAAGATCTCCAACACCGTCTATAGATATCTCTTGCCGTAAAAACATTGGGTAAAAGATCACAGCGCTCTACAATTAATTTTGCACGCTCTGCTGTTAATGTATCATTCGCCGCATAAAGACGTTTTGCATGGCTTATCAGATATTCTTCCCAATATAAGGCTCTCTCAAGGGCATCTCTATTGATTTCAAAACGCCCCCCTTCACTCAATTCAAAAATCAATGCAAGGGTTGGTATGGTTTTATTCATTTTCAAAAGATGCGCTTGTAAACTTGATGAGAAATGACCTCCTTTGATTGTTCTTTGAAAATTTTCCCACCATACACGAAACATTTCTTGAGCTTCAGCAGAAAAGCGTATGGTAATAGGGTGTTTTGGTGATCCTAATGGTTTATCATAAAGAGAACGAAAAATTCCTTGATAACTTTCCCATGCCTTTTGATTGGGAGGTCTATCAACCCATAACCGCTCTTTTCGTTCATCGGGCCACACCAGCATTTGAAACCGTTGCAATAAGCCGTCATTATTTGTTCCATGGTGCATTGCTTGAATAATGGGAATAATCCGTGAAGGTTGAATGCCCCCAATAATGGAAATGGTTGCATTGGGAATAAAAATGGTTCCACGTCCTATACGGTCATAGGTGTATGATTTTTTGCCATTAAAAGCTGTTAGATAGAAAGAACGGTCTGATTGATATTCCTTCCGTTCCAAATCGGATAAAAAACCAGATAATTCATCACGAACCAACAATAAACCACGGGGGTTTTCTTTTAACAATTCCCCAAGCTTTTCGACGGTCACATCGTTGACAATAAGACGTCGTTTATTAAGCGTGTCATCTTCCTCACTTTCTTTATGTTCAAGAGATTGAGAAAGAAGAGCAAGGGCTTGTTCCTCGTCTTGATCTTTGAGTGCTTTGTAGGCTTGTTTTTTCTTTTCTCTTTTGTCTAATTCAATAAGAATATCTTTTGTTTCTTGCTGTTTTTTCTTCTTTAACCATTCTTGATGCCATTCCTCTTGAAAAACATCAAGAGGTGCTAAAGCAGCTTCCATGGTATCTGTTTTCATAGTTGAAGGTTCCCCCACAATGGCACCCCAGAGATTAGGAACAATTTTCCAATTGGCATGTTGTTTTGGAGAAACCCGCACGCCATTTCCAATGACAGCAGACAATCCACATAAAGCAGAAACAGCAACAAAATCGATAGAAGATTGTTGAATATCAGCAACGTCATAAACATAGTTTATTAATGGTGTTGGAAGCAGGAATATTTTAAAAGGCTCGACGGGTAAGAGAGCCGTAGCAATCGGTTGTAATTGCCCCCAACCATTTTGTTGCAAGGCTTGTTCATAAGAAATGGCTTTTAAACAAGTATTTTCGTTTAAAGAGACATTATCGTTATCATTGACGGGAGTATTTTCATTATTGTTTTGTAAATTACTATCTTTCATAGTTTCCCTCTTTTAAGAAAGTAATACGTTATTAAAATCAGTTCCTTTTGGAGCTTGCATCATAAAGACCTCAAAGCCTTGGCTATAAGCACGTGCAGCTAGGTTAAAACCTGCTTTACGCCCCGCATCATCGCCGTCCATTGCAATGGTGAGACGGGCTTTTGTAGGGGGTAAATTCACACGCATCATGCCCCTGGTTGAAAGAGAAGCCCATAAATTAACGGGCTCTGATAACAACCCAGACAGCAGAGACAGCCCCGTTTCAATGCCTTCACAAATAACCAGATGTTTTGGATTGGCTTGGCTTAAATGCACCCCACCACCCGTTACAGATCCCAACATGGCTTTTGCTGGTTTCTGATCTGTTTTGCAGCCATTGTCTTTTAAAAAGGTTCTATGAATGGCAAAGGAACCAGCCCCCTTAACAAGAGCAACCAACGCGGGCAATGTACCCCCAGAGGGGTGTGGACATTTGCTATGAAAACGTAAATCAGCAGGCAAATCACATGTAATACCCCGCATACGTAAATAGGTTTCTGCTAAAGTATTTTTGATTGGTTGGCTTTGTTGCCAAATTGCTTTTGCTCTCTCTGCTTTCTGTTTTGCTCGTTTGAGATCAGCACAAAACTGTTTTGAGAAAGAGAGCGTCTGATCATAAGCTTGTTTTCCAAGCAATCCAATTCTAATAAGCGCTTGTATGATCTCTCTAAAAGAGCAGCCAGCATAACAATAGAGTAAAAGACGCCCATCATGTCCATTGGCAAGGGATAAGCTAGGCAGCCTATCATCATGAGCAGGGCAACGGGCTGTTCCATAACGCCCATGCCAAACCCCGCGCAAGGCACGAGTAATACCCCGCGCATTCTTAAAAGAACACATCATTTTTAATCCTATAACGTTGCGTCATAGGACGGATTATGCTATCTCTAGATTGATGAGTTTGAGAAAGCCTTGTCCGTCCTTACGTGACAAGGTTTTTTTTATGCCACGTCGTTATAACGTTGCTGTTTTGCTTGTTCGATTACATTTAAGAGATCCGATTGTAACCAACGGGATAAAAAACCAAATTTTAAAGGTTTTGGGAGAGAGCCATTGGTTACATGACGGCGGAAAGTTGAGACACTCATATGAAGCAATTTTGCACTTTCACGGTCTGTTAAAAGAATATCATTTTCTGTCATTCTAAAATCCTTTCACTATAAAAAATAGAAACAAATCATGCCTATTTATTAAGCACATTTTGGTTTATTTTTGAAGGTATTTTATTTATAGAAAACAATATTTTATCATATAAATTCTGATGTGATAATTTATGAGTCTTATTGAGAAAGAATGAGAGAGAAGAGAGAGAAAGTTATCCACAGATAATGGGGTTATTCACCCCATATCTTAAGATTGACCTGTGACATAAGCCGCCCATTTATCCATATAAACGCGGCGCTGTTCTAAATAGTCAGTCCGACGATAGGCACGTTCTACTTGTCCTCCTACTGTATGACTTAGAATGGTTTCAGCGACCTCATAGGGGGCATCGGTTGTTTCAGCAAGCCAATTGCGTAAACTAGAACGAAATCCATGCGGGCAGGCTTCAATTTTATTTTTTCTCATATACGCCGCCATCATCGTATGTGAAAGAGGACCACGACTGGTAAGTGAAAAGATGAAATCACTTTTAGAAATACAGCGGGCTTGTTCAATTACTTTTAATGCTTCAGATGATAAGGGGACGCGAAATTCTTTTGTTGTATCACGCTTTCCTTTCATATTCTCAGCAGGTATGGTCCATATATCCCCATCAATTTGATCTTTATGAATATGACGTAAAGGGTTAGAGCGAACCCCTGTAAGGATAAGCAAGCGCAAAGCAAGATGTGTTATGTTTGATGCTTCACAGAGTGTTTTATAAAAAGCCGGAACCTCTCTCCAATCCATCGCTGGTCTATTAGTGACCTTATGGCGTTGTTTTCCTAAGAGAGCTTTTGCTTTTTCTACAGCTTGTAAATCAACATCTACACCTAATGCAGCCGCATGTTTGAGACAAAGATTAAGACGTATCAATGCTGTTCGAGCAATTACAGCCTTTGTATGCCAAATGGGAGAAAGGGTATTGCGTATCTCTGTTTGCGTAATCTCTGAAACGGGCAGACAGCCCAATTTAGGGAGAATATGAAGGCGTAATGGTAAAAACCAATCACAAGCTTTACCATCTCTTTTTAATTCAGCTTTACGGCTTTCAAAAGCATCTACGGCAATATCTTTTAAGTAATGAAGATTGCTTATTGCCTCACGCTTTTGTTTATTGCGTTCTTTAATGGGGTCACGCCCCTCACGTAAAACAGCCCGCCATCCTGTTGCTAATTCACGGGCTTGTTTTAAAGAGACATCTCGCAACGCTCCCAAGCCCATTTCGCGGCGCCGACCATGAATGGTATAACGATAAAGCCATTGAGCACCACCATCTTTACGCTTATGAAGTAACAAGCCGGCTTGTGACGTGCAAGCAAGTGGTTTTAGTTGATTCAACCATACACAGATTTGAAATGAGAGAATCCTACGTTATTTGGGATTCTTATTCGATATGAATAGTGCTAAATTATCATTATAAATCAATATGATTGTATCTTTAATAAGAAATAAAAGTTTGTATTTTGGCGTCGAGTAGAACCTCTTTTAAAAGTAATTTCACCGCAAGTAGTATTTCACAAAATTACAATTAAAACAGAAAAATAATTGAAAAATTTTTCTTCTGAGAAGCTGATTTACGCAACAACTATTCTTTATTTCAGCCCAAAAAAATCTTTTTAAAATTACTTGATAAAGCAGAACATTGCATATTTCTTATTGCGATTTAAGTGAAATAGCCATTGAAATCAGGAATAATACTTTTTGAATGAACTTACTAATTAAAATGGAAATTAGCTGAGCACAAGAGTTTTTCGATTTATACCGGTATAGGCTAATTTGTTTTCCAAACTGAATATTGCGTAATACAGTTAAATTGATTTTACAATTATAAAGTTGTAAACTTTTTATAAAATACTAATTGTCTTGAATATAAATAAAGTACATAATAACAGTATGAGGGGGATATTATGTCATATAAAAAACCGCAGGTGATTGGCACTGTGAGCAGTGCAACTTTAACTTGTTATAAACCATTGGTGTGAGATAGAAAAAAATAAAAAAACAGGATAAGAGCGCTGCAGCGCCCTTATCCATTGTATTATTAAGAAACAATTTAGGAGGGGAAATGTTTTGTATTAATCTCGACGAGAATAGCATAACTAGATTAAATGATTTTTCGACTATTGTGCTTAATGATTCAGTTATAATTTTAATTGATTCAGTTTTTTACAGAATCAGAAAATTGAAACTGTTGCGGCAAAGCTTAATGTAGAGACAGAGATTTTAGCATCAGATTTTTCAATCTTGTTAAGAGAACTAGAAAAGAATGGCTTTCTTTTAAAGAAGGAAAACTTGATTAGTGCGTCAGATTCGATTTTTGATCTTAAAAAATTATGGGTACCTGTAACACCTATTATACATATTATCCAGAATTGCAATAGCCCTTGTATCATGTGCGATTGCTGGAGGATTAAGGAAAAAAATTGGCATACTCCAGAAAGTTTAATACCCTTATTTAGAATGTTGAAAGAAAAAGGAGCTGCCTCAGTGATGCTTTCTGGGGGAGAACCTTTAATGCATCCGAAGCTTAAAGATATTTTATTAACGTTGAATGAACTAGGTCTGCCCGTTGAATTAAATACTAATGGCATCTTATTGCATAAAAATTTATGGATTTCACAGTATGACATAAAAGAAATTGTTATTTCTATGGATTCGACTAGTGTCCAAGGATATTATGATATACGGGGGGCGAATAAATTTGATCGCGTGTGGAAAAACATTGAAACAGTTAAGAATCTTCAACCTCTGCAAAGTATAGGAATAAGAGCGACAGTTACCAAAGAGATTCTAGAAAATATTATTAATTTTATCGATTTTTGTATAAGCAAAGATGTCGATTATATCGGATTCAGTCCGCTCGATACGTCGTCATTTAGTTTTTCTAGAAAAAATAATACAAAGGATCGATCTAAGGCTTTAAGAAACAAAACTCTTCCGCCAAACGCTTCACTTTTTCATTTGAGAGATGAATTATCAAGGAAAGAATCCCCCCTCCAGATTTATATAGATAAAAAGTTCCAAGAAAGGAAAATCTCATGGACGTCACAAAATTTTGTAAATTGTATTAATTATTACTTAGGCGAAAATTCTGCGTACGTTTCGTCGCCGTTAATGTGTTTATTTCCATTTTGATCCTTGGTATTGGACTATAATGGAGATTTAAAAAATTGCTTTTATTCAGAAGCTTTTGGGAATCTACAAAATTATGAGGCAATAGATTGGTCTGCTCAAAGCGTTTTAAAATCTTTGAAAGAATCTGGCGCATGTAGCGGATGTCGTGGGAAGGTATTTTGTGGATAAGGTTAAGCAATTTAAGATTTATAGCGTTAGCAAGTCTACTGCTCTAGTGGTTGCTGTTTTACCACTTTTTTTGTCGGAAAAATTGCATTTGTCGCAAGCGGATATTGTTTTAATCGGTAGTTATTTTTTATTGCTTCCTTTGATCTTAGAAGTCCCCTTGGGTTTATTATCAGATGTTTATGGAAGTAAGCGCGTTATTTATACTGGGCTGTTTTTCTTTCTTTGCGGTTTTTTAGCTCTTTTTATGAATTATGCATATTTTGCTTACGCCACTTATTTGTTGTGTATCACATTAGCGGCCGCTTGTTTCTCAGGTGCGGAAGATAGTTTACTCTTTTCTGTAGTACCAAAGCATCGCACACTGTTTTCCGTTAAGTCCGAAGTGGCTGCTGTTACCTATAGTGTGACAACGGTACTTATTTTTTTAGGGGGAATACTTTATTATGTGCATCCTGCATTGCCTGTAATTTTTCAAATCCTTTCATTAATTTTTGCTATTTTTATGTTTTCAAAACTGACGAAGGGATTAGATAGTTTTCATATCAACGCTCATCCGAGTATTTTCACAGTTATGTGCGCCAGCCGTAAAGAAGTCAAAAACCCTTATCGCTTCACTCTTGTTTTTTTAAGTGCAGTTTCAGCTTTTGCTATTTTGGTTAATAATCGAACTGTTTCTATCGCATTTTCTGATTTTTTGCCATTTCAACCTGCTATTTTGGTTTCGATTATTTTTATCATTGGGAATTTTTTTTCAGCAAGTTCCAATATATTGTTTCAGAAGTATTTTTCAAAGTTTCAAAATCCTATTTTTCCCGTCTTAATGATTGGTTGTATGGTAACCATTGCTTTTTTTCTCATGTCATTTCAAATCATTGCGGCTCTTATATTAGGATTTTTACTGCTATGTGTTTTTAAATCTGCTTATCGATCTTATCTGTCGTCTCTTCTTATAAATTCACTGATTGATCCCAAAGCTATCGCGACTGTTTTATCATTTACAGCCATTATTACAGCTGTTGTATCCTTTGCATTCAGTTTTTTATACGGTCATGTTTTTTCAACATTCTGGCAAGCTAATTTGTGGTTGGCAGTGATTATGGCTGTGATTTTTGGGGTGTCTGCTTTAATTATTTTTGTCAGAAAACAAGAAATCATTTGGTTACAGCCTGAAAATGCACAATCGTCAAAACAACATTTCTTGAAACGCAAGCATCAAGAGTTTTGCTATGGGCAAATTTATCCGGAAGCATCGTGCATTAATGAAAACATCAAGGATGGCTCTTTTCGACAAAGTCTCTATCCTGCACCAAATTTGATAACACTTTGCGATGAAATAGTCGAATGGGAGTTTATCCGGGGTACTGTATTGAGCCAAATGGATTTGCTACATCAAAAGGCGATTATTGATCAAATCAATAAGATCTTTCAAGATCGATTAAGCAAGAATATAATCTTATCACATGGAGATTTACATCCTGATAATATCATTGTTACTTCTGATAGTTCTTTTATGGTAGTGGATTGGGATTTATGTCAAGAAGCCAGTCCGGAATTGGATATCTTAACATTTTTCACCAGTCCAAGATTATCTCTCAATTTAGAAGAACGGATAGACTATATTTCTCATTTGCTGTCTATATCAAAGGATGAAGCTTTACCAATGATAAAAGCGTTTGTGGCTAAAAAAATTTCTGATCTTTCTCTATACCAAAATATTTTCATGAAACAATTAGTATTGGATTATATGAACTTGAATAAGAAATTTCATGGGCGATAATATTGTAATTTGTAATGAAAATTGCAGTGCGGGCTGCAATCATTGTCCGTATTCGATGGAATATATGGTGAGAGATGACGCGTTGCCTGAATCTTTATATACAATAAATGACATAAAATCTGATTTTATTATTCTTTCTGGTGGAGAGCCTTTTGAGCTCGATTATGATTTACTTCATAAATATACTTGTATGTGTCTCATTTGCAAAAAATATTTTCGGATTGCAACAGGGGGGCACATCTATATTCAACCATATTTGAAGCTATTAAAGAGTAATCCGTTCTTTTTAGGGATACAAATAGGCACAGATGTTATTTCAGAGATAAGAAATCTAGACAGTAAAAAATATAAACAAACGTGGGTGCGTAACATAGAATGTATGAAAAAAGATAGCGTACCATATAGTGTGACGATTACTTTATCGGAGAGATTCGATTTGGCAGAAGTGTTAGCTCTAATACGTATCGCTACTCCCGAGTTCATTTTAGTTAATTTTGAAAATAGAAAAAAGTATGAGAATAGATTTCAGTTAAATATGATACGGGATTTTTTTTCTGGCTGTGAGATAAAATATGGATATACGCATCAGAGTTTACACCAATAAATATAAACTATCGGATTCTTTTCACAGTTCTTCTGGTGTGTTAGTTGAAAAAACAGAACTGATAATTTTATTTACTGCTCAGGATAAAGTTATTTCGCCCTTTGCTATGGAGTTGCCATTGTCACCTAGTCACGGAGAAATGCCGGACGATTTTATAAAATCTGTAAATGAACGATCAATAAATAAAAGTAAACACTTTGCAAATTCTTTAAGCTATTTCTTTGGGTTGGAAGATTTTTTTAAAAAAGTTGAAATGGCTAAAATTATTAATTCTGGATTAATGAAATCTATTAAAACGATAGGAATAGGTGCAATTATTGATGATGAGATACGTAATTACGATTTGATAAAATTGAAATCATCGAATCAGTATTTGGATGATACAATTGCAATTGTTAATGAAAACAAAAATGTAAAATTTATTATTGATTTCAATGCAAGTATTAATTTTGAGCAGTGGAATTATTTTATTGATAGGATAGATAAGAATAATTTGTTTGGAATAGAACAGCCTGTGAAATTTCCTTCAAAAATTCCAGATTTGGGTTTCTTAAATATCGCTGATGAGACATTCGTGAAATGTGGTTATGAAAAAATTCACGAATATGGCTATAATGCTTTTGTCTATAAGCCATTTGCAAGTAATATTAAAGAATTATATAAGTGTTTTGAGAATAAAAATAACTACGTTGGTATGGTTGGAAGTAATGTTTCAGGCCCTTTAGATTGTAGTTTTTGTAACATCATAAATCATTATATGCCTACCAAATTAGCAGGAAATCGTGCAAGTAATTTTGAAGCGCATCCGTTAAATAATAAAACTGAGGATTTAATGAGAATTCGAGAAAAAAAGATATCTCTCTCTGATGAATTGTTTATTTATCTTGATAAATTTTGCCAAAAGGTATCGGATTTGTATTTTGATATGAATCAATTAAAAGAAATTGCTACAAATATATAGTATTTCCCACTCTGAAGCAGCTATGTTTCGTGAATAGATATAGGACATACCGATGGAAGGACGATATGGTGCTTGTCTCATGTATCGGGATCTTATATACTAAAAGTGTCAAAGATGGTGGCAAAATTGGCTTTGATTTTTTTGATATTAGCAGTAATTTAAGCAGCAACTTGCCTTTTTTATTCAAGATTTTTGATGAGAAAGAATTATAGGTATTTCAGTTTGATGTAACTCAAAATAAGCGAACGGTATTTTTAAGCTTGATGTTTATTATAAAGCTGAGCTCAACCCCAATCAAAACAGTATGGCAGGTGGACTTATTATCTTACTTAAAAGGGGCTAGCTAAGAAGCATACGCTTGTTATTATATCGAATGTTCTCAATTTGCATTCGATTAAACTTACAAATCAAGATGGCTTTTATTCTAATATCATCAATACTGGGCTTTATAGATTAAACATTCAAGTCCAATAATTCGCAGAACAAATGAGCCATGCATCCAAAATGCCAATTACGAGTAATATAAATCCCAATGATATTGTAGCTGATATTCACTTAATACCATCAATACTCCCAAATGACTCCTATTATCGTAAGGTTTTTTTCTTTTCTCTTGAGATCATCACCAACGTCATAAAAATATATTTTACCATGCTGTTGCACGTTTGGATTTTTTACAAAAATAGAAATTTCCATAGAGTAGCTCAAGATCCTAAACAAAAATATTAAAATATAATGTTTTTTATTTTTTATTATTAAAAAAATAACATAAACATTGGAATAACTCTCCAAAAGCAACAAAACTCTTTGTAAGAAGAACTCTGATCATTTTCTTTGAAAAAAGAGCAATGAAGAGAATGTCACTAAAAAGAGCGTTGAGCGATTGGCTTGAAAAACTGTCAAAAGAGATTTCTCTATTGTGTGGTCCTATGATTTTTCACCAAGGTGAGCTATTCATAGCGTTTTGTAGGCCGACCGCCTTTTGGGTTTTGTCTTCATAAATTTCACGAAGATAGTTGTAACAGCATAAAAGCTCTAAAGTTTGTTAAATAATTCCTTATGTTTTGGATTGGCTTGGCTTAAATGCACCCCACCACCTGTTACAGATCCCAACATGGCTTTTGCTGGTTTTGGGTCTGTTTTGCAACCATTGGCTTGTAAAAAGGTTCTATGAATGGCGAAAGAGCCAGCGCCCTTAACAAGAGCCACCAACGCGGTCAGTGTAACCCCAGAGGGGTGCGAACATTTGTCGTAAAAGCGTAAATCAGCAGGCAAATCACATGTAATACCCCGCATACGTAAATAGGTTTCTGCTAAAGTGTTTTTAATAGGTTGGCTTTGTTGCCAAATTGCTTTTGCTCTCTCTGCTTTCTGTTTTGCTCGTTTGAGATCAGCACAAAACTGTTTTGAGAAAGAGAGCGTCTGATCAT
>NZ_JBHIOI010000035.1:0-10159 GCF_042195415.1 Bartonella sp. CE47NXGY
GAGAACGAGAGCTTGTTAATCGAGGAGGGAAGCTGGAATGAAGAGTGCTGTAAGTCGTGAATGTGTGATGGGAGAGAAAAAGGAGTGCGTGGAATGGGAGAGTGCCTATGGACAAGGGGGAGGGTGTGGATAAGAGGCGGGGTAGTGCAGAGGGATGCGTGAAGGGATGGTGTGAGGGTGATAGAAGAGGGAGGTGAGGATTTTATTAAAGGGTGTTGTGGTTTTGAAAGGGGGTGAGAATGGAGAAAATGCGCTGGAAAGTATGATGATGAGGTGAGCTAAAGGGATGAGAGCAGGGCTCGAAAAAATAACTGGGAAAGGGAGCCGTGGTGGGGAAATGAAAAAAAACTTTCTCACCCCCAGTTGTTTTCAAAGGGGAGTGAGGGGCTTATCAAGAAGAAAAAAGCTAGTTTCTTTTCATAATCTTCCAAGTTTTTCCATCAGACATATACATAATCTTTTGACCTGTGGTTATCTTTTGTGTGCCGTGAGTGGTGTGAAGCGTAGAACTGAAAGCCGCTAGATGATCTATAAAGATTGATTTCCACTTAAATGAATCAGGAGATGGCAAAAAGATATTGGGTGCCCAAGAACGATTTTTTGAACGAATAACGACAAGCTCTTTTTGTTTCAAAACGTTAGAAATTGTTTCTGCAGACAGATCTTTCTCATTGGAAATTTGTATTTCTGGTTTAGTAGTAGGCGAGGCTAAACCTCCAAAGTCGCTTATACTTGTCATGCAAAAGTTGGATGTACATGATGTTTGGATGAAGTCAGAATCTTGACACTTTCCTTGATTAGAAGCTTTCAGACTCCCTTCGTGTAGCTTGTTTTGTTTTATGCCTTGAGGCTCAAAAAAAATCGAACTTTGCGGACTTAAATCATAACAGGAGGAGAGATGTCTCTTCCAACGAGAATGGTCTTCAACAAAACTTGAAGATTTACGGAGTTGTCCAAATGTATTTGGTACTTCTATGGTCCCAATATTCACTTTTTTACCCGTTATAAAATCGACTACTGTCGCTGTAACTAGATTTCCATTTTTTTCAACATATAATCGATATCTGCGTCCCATCTCCCATGGAAAGTTAATTTCACATCGTACTCCTGAACCTTCCTGAGTAAAATGCTTACATGTATTACCCTTCCATCCCGTTGCATTCCAGATAGAAAAATGAATGGTACGGCCGCTCCTGTTGAAAAAACCAATTTGTCCACTTTTTCCATTTTGGAATTCAAATTTATTTCCCCAGAAATAGATGGAGTTAGGCCCACCATCGTAATTTACTTGCTGGGTGAAAACAAATAGATCAAATGATGCATTTTTAAGCCATTCATGCTCTATTGTAATAACTTTGCCGGCAAAAACGGCATAGCTTGGTTTACTTATCAGAAGGAATAAAAGTATTAAAATAACCTTTTTTACAGTATGGTACATACTCAAATCCTCTATCTTAATAAAAATAGTGTAACTTTATAAGTATTAAAGCACATATTCAATGTTTTGTTAAGTAAAATTAGAGAAAATACTTTAATGTTTACTCTAAACTATATGCTGTAAAGACTACTTTGTTTAAAGTGTTTTTGCATGCTCCTTTTCTGCTGTTCAAATTTAAGTTTTAATGGTGGAATTTAGGGGTGATGGTTTAAAAAGGGGAGTGATGATGGGGGGTATAAGAAAAGTTGCGGTTTTTATTTAAAATGATAGCGTATTTTTTTTCTCCCTCTTGCTATGAGGCTTGTAGAAACCCATATTCTTTTTAGCACTATGGTTCTTCTTCTTGCTGCTTTTTTCGCGGTGTTTTTTAGAGGCTGGATAATCCTTTCTGGATGTTTCTTTTGTGGAATATTGGAGAGGTTAAAGTGTGGTGATGGCTTGAGATTTAAGGAAAAAAAATGAACTTGGAAAAATATAGCGAACGCGTGCAGGGTTTTTTACAATCAGCACAAAATAGCGCTCTTGCTTCTGATCATCAGCAGTTTTTGCCGGAGCATTTCCTGAAAGTGTTGTTAGACGATTCTCAAGGATTGGCTGCATCGCTTATCCAAAACGCTGGTGGTGATCTTACTCTTATTCAAAAGGCGCTAAAAGAAGCACTTGATGCTTTGCCTAAAGTGCAGGGGGGAAATGGACAGCTCTATCTTTCGCAGCCATTGGCAAAAGTTTTCGCGCTGGCTGAGGATATTGCGAAAAAAGCCGGTGATCAGTTTGTGACCGTGGAGCGCATGTTGCAAGCGCTGATCATGGAAAAGACCGCAAAAACAGCCGATATTTTAACAAGTGGAGGATTGACCCCGCAAGCGCTTAATCGGGCAATTAATGCGCTGCGGAAAGGAAAAACAGCAACAAGCCCCCATGCTGAAGGACAATATGATGCCTTGCAAAAATATGCCCGGGATCTCACAAAAGATGCCCGTGAAGGAAAACTCGACCCTGTGATTGGGCGGGAAGAGGAAATCCGCCGCACTATTCAGGTGCTTTCACGGCGTACCAAAAATAATCCCGTGTTGATTGGTGAGCCTGGGGTGGGGAAAACAGCTATTGTGGAAGGGTTGGCATTGCGCATTGTTAATGGCGATGTACCTGAAACTTTGCGGGATAAACAGCTTCATGCGTTGGATATGGGAGCGCTTATCGCTGGTGCAAAATATCGTGGAGAATTCGAAGAGCGCCTTAAAGCGGTGCTGGCAGAGGTGCAAGCCGAAAATGGACAGATCATTTTGTTTATTGATGAATTGCACAATCTTGTTGGCGCTGGAAAATCTGATGGTCCTATGGATGCTTCTAACTTGTTAAAACCTGCTCTTGCACGCGGAGAACTCCATTGTGTGGGCGCTACTACGCTCGATGAATATCGAAAATATGTCGAAAAAGATGCTGCTCTTGCACGCCGCTTCCAACCTGTCTTTGTACCTGAACCCTCTTTGGAAGATACTATTTCTATTTTGCGCGGTATTAAGGAAAAATATGAACAACATCACAAAGTGCGCTTGGCTGATAGTGCTTTGATTGCGGCGGCGCGTTTGTCTAACCGCTATATTACGGATCGCTTCTTGCCGGATAAAGCTATTGACCTTATCGATGAAGCGGCGGCGCGTTTGCGCATGCAGGTCGATTCAAAGCCGGAAGAACTCGATGCTGTTGATCGGCGTATTTTACAGTTGAAGATCGAACGGGAAGCTTTGAAAACAGATGTCGAGCCAACAGCAAAAGAACGTTTGGAAAATGTGCAGGAGGAACTCAAAACATTGGAACAACAGTCCGCTGAGATGACAAGTGCTTGGCAGGCTGAGAAACAAAAATTAGGGCATGCTGCTGATTTGAAAAAACAACTCGAAGAAGCTCGTAATGCTTTGGCTATTGCACAGCGTGATGGACAATTCCAACGCGCTGGAGAGCTCGCTTATAGCGTTATCCCTGAACTCGAAAAACAATTGAGTATTGCGGAAAATGATGACCAACAAAATCATCTCGTTGAAGAGACGGTTACTGCTGAACATGTGGCGCGGATTGTTTCACGCTGGACCGGTATTCCTGTTGATCGAATGCTGGAGGCAGAACGGGAGGCGCTGTTGCGGATGGAAGATGAAATTAGCAAACGTGTGATTGGGCAGGGAGAGGCTGTTCAAGCCGTCGCGCGCGCTGTACGGCGTGCGCGTGCGGGGCTGCAAGATCCCAATCGTCCGCTGGGGTCTTTCATGTTTTTGGGTCCTACTGGTGTGGGGAAAACCGAATTAACCAAAGCTCTTGCCGCTTTTCTTTTCCAAGACTCCAATGCCATGTTGCGCATCGATATGTCGGAATATATGGAAAAACATGCTGGGGCGCGGCTGATTGGGGCACCTCCTGGATATGTTGGATATGAAGAGGGGGGGGTGCTGACCGAAGCTGTACGTAGAAGACCTTACCAGGTCATTCTGTTTGACGAAATTGAAAAAGCACACCCTGATATTTTTAATCTCTTGTTGCAAGTGTTGGATGAGGGACGCTTGACTGATAGTCAAGGACGTACCGTCGATTTTCGCAATACCTTGCTGATTATGACTTCTAATCTTGGTGCTGAGTTTTTAACTGCTTTGCCTGAAGGGCAAGCAACAGATCAGGCAAAAAATGATGTTATGAATGTCGTTAAAGCGGCTTTCCGTCCTGAATTTTTAAACCGTATTGATGAGATTATTCTCTTTCAAAGGCTGCAACGTCACGATATGGAAGCTATCGTCGATATTCAGATAGAACATTTGCAAAATTTGCTCAATGAACGCAAAATAACTTTGCAAATCGAGCCAGAGGTGAGAAAGTTTCTTGCCGATAAGGGCTATGATCCCCTTTATGGTGCGCGTCCGCTTAAACGGATTATCCAAAAAGAAATTCAAGATCCTCTCGCAGAGAAAATCTTGTTTGGAGAAATTCACGATGAGACGGCGGTGACAATTGAAAAGCAAGGTGATCGGTTGGCGTTTTTGCCTGAAGATTAAGTGTGGAAAAATTCACGCTATAAAGGGCGGTGATAATCCTATTATGTGATAAACACCGCTCTTTGAGGCGTGCTGATTTAGAAAAATTCACGATGAGACAGCGGTATTTTATTGCAAAGCAAAGGGAGTGGCTGGTGTTTTTGCATGTTAAATCAGCGTTTTCGAATATCGTAGGATTCTTTTACTTCTGTTTGTCGTGAAAACTATTTTCTTGCAATTTTATAAGTGAAGTCACAAGCGGGATTGCTTTATTGCTTTGTGCGTAAAAACGTTAGAGAGAAATGCCGTTTATCCGCCGTAAAACATTGCTCTTTGAGGGGGTGTGGGGGATTTTAGACGAAGATATTTTGATGATGGATTGGAGTTTTGCTGTTTAAGAAAAAGGTGGAGGATGCGTAAAATGCACTGCTCTCTCATTTTTTCGGTAATGTGCGTTTTTCTGCTTTAAAATTTTGCTAAAAGTTTTTTTAACTGTTTGATTGATTGCACTCTTGTCGGTGGCTAGTAGATGAGGGAGCATGATTATCTGCACAATCAAGTTTGCTCCTTTGCAGTTTTTTAATCAAGATAAAGACTTAAAAAAAGCTCCCTAACCTGTTTTGGTTAAAATTTTCGCTATTCGTGTTACAAAGACAAGTTTAAGTGGAGGTGTATATTAAAAATATCATCTATATCTTAATTTAGTTTACTTTACTTTACTTATTTACCAATAAACTATAATATGGTAAATATTAAGTAAAAGAAACAGATAATGAACTTTTTTCAAGAACTTTAATAAGAACTGTATTGGAGTTTATTGATAAAAAGGGTCATTTGAAATTTAAGCGGGGGTGTAATCTCATGAAGTTAGCTACAAACTTAGCCACAAACAAGGAATTAATTAACAGCTGGTTTGCAAAGGAAGTTAAGAGTTACAATCGGCGTATTCCAGAAGGTTTAAAGGATTTCTACGAGTATAGGAAAGATTCGTTAATAAGTGATGATAAGCTTCAACAGGAAATTTTGGGGCCTTTAATACAGCGTATATCGTTAACACCGGATGATTCCAATCCATTAAAGATGTTTCTTGAACAAGGCATTTCTTTTAGGGAGGAGCAAGGGGCGAGAGTTTTTGATACTATTAGAGGTGAGCATTGGATACCTGTTAAAAGTGGAGAAAGCGTTGATCCATTTAAAGTGAATGATCCAGAAATTGACGCATCATCTATACCGGACAAACGAGAAAATACCCATACATTTACGATGACGTGTGATCGAAGAGAGCGTGCTTTTAGAGAAGAGTGTGGGCTGGACAATCTTTTAGAAGAGATTAGATCGTCTGTCCGAGAGCAGGATAATGTTGAGAGTTACAATTGGTTAGAAAAGCTTATTGATCGTGCATTAAACAGTGAAGTTGCACCGTTACAAGAAACACAAGAAATCTACATTCCAGACATTCGTGATCATCGTTTAGATGAAAAATCATATGAGCTCGCTATAAAAATCATTCGACGAGCAGTCGGATGTCTTGGGATTCGCTCACGTTTGTACAATGCTTGTTATTTTCAAAAAGCTTGTTCTTTGCGTGATCTTGTATTCATTTTTGTCAGCAATGCTCAATTTGACATAAATGATCAAGTTCTTAACGAAGTCATGAATATATCGACGGTTTGTGACGCTAAAAATAACCTTTTAACAGTGAAAGATTTTGGTGAGAAAAATAGCGATGTTATTGGTCTTGCTATGTCAAAAAAAGCGATATCTATCCATGACTTAAAAAGAAAAGGGTATAGCGATTTTGATCCAAGCAATTTGCGTACGAATATCTTGTTTCATATTTCGCAATCGTCATTATTTCGTCCGTTTGAAACAATGATTGTCTTTAAAGCAGGGACTGATGATCAGATTGAAAAAACAATAAAAAGGTACGAAAGCGCCAATGACATGAAGTTAAAAGAAGAAGCAGAGAAAGAAGCTTTAAAAAGAGTAAAAGTGCTATAAAAAGATTAATAGAGGCATTCAAAAGTCATTGGAAAATTATAAGTGACAACAAAAATGCAGCTGATTATCCTATCTGCCATAAAACACCGCTCTTTGAAGGGGTGTGGTGTGCTAGAATATTTGAGGGCAGGGTTTGAGTTATTGAGCCTGATGAAGTGCTGTTGTTTGAGGGGAAGCTGATCTGAATTTGACTTAAGGATGTTTTGTTGTTTGATATATTAACAAATAATGTTGATCGTTGCGCTTTTGCTTAATCAGAAATTAGCCACAAGATTGCTTTTTGTTTTTTCGCTTCGAGTTCTCTAAAGTTTTTTAAAAGGGTGTGTTCTTTTTCGCTATAGGTTTCTTGATTGTGGTGTAAGAGGGTTTCTTTTGTTGAAAGATCTTCTTTTGTGGCAATGTCTGCATAAAAAAAGTTCATAGGAACTTCTAGTTTTTGAGCGATTTCTAGTAAACATTTGGCACTTACACGGTTTAAGCCTTTTTCGTATTTTTGGATTTGTTGGAAACTGACACCTAAATGGCTTCCTAATTCTTTTTGGGAAAGCCCCATGGAAATGCGTCTATGACGGATTCTTTTGCCTATCAAAATGTCGATAAAATGTGGATTTTTAGTTGGCACTTCAAGCCCCCCGCTGGGGGCGAGCGTCCTCGCATTGGTATTCCGAGAGGTTGAAAATACTGAACCTAAATCAGCTTTTTGCTTTTAGTGCTCATCGCACTTGGACATAGCAAAATCTCCCGGAATTCCGGGACACCCACAAAAGTGGGTTCATTTTTACGCTCGGATTTAGGACCTTTAATCCCTCTTGATCGGTGCGTAGACGATCAAAATTACACTTTAAGTGATAAAGTAATTTCAGAAGATTGGCAAGAAAAATCAAGAATTTTCTATTCTATTATGCCGTAAAACACCGCTCTTTGAAGGGGAGCTGGTTTGAATTTGACTTAAGGGGATATGAATGGAATAATGTTGATCGTTGTGCTGTTGCTTAATCAGAGATTAGCCACAAGATTGCTTTTTGTTTTTTCGCTTCGAGCTCTCTAAAGTTTCTCAAAAGGGCGTGTTCTTTTTCGCTATAGGTTTCTTGATTGTGGTGTAAGAGGGTTTCTTTTGTTGAAAGATTTTCTTTTGTGGCAATGTCTGCATAAAAAAAGTTCATAGGAACTTCTCGTTTTTGAGCGATTTCCAGTAAACATTTGGCACTTACACGGTTTAAGCCTTTTTCGTATTTTTGGATTTGTTGGAAACTGACACCTAAATAGTTTCCTAATTCTTTTTGGGAAAGCCCCATGGAAATGCGTCTATGACGGATTCTTTTGCCTATCAAAATGTCGATAAAATGTGGATTTCTAGTTGGCACTTCAAGCCCCCCTCCGGTTGCGAGCGCCCTCGCATTGGTATTCCGGGAGTTAAAAACACTGACTTGACTCAGCTTTTTGCTTTTAGTGCCAAAGCACCTGGACATAGCAAAAACTCCCAGAATCCCAAGACCCCCACAAAAGTGGGTTCATTCTTATGTATCGAGGTTTCGGGCTTTCAGTTCCCTATTGATCGTTGCGTAGACGACCAAAATTACACTTTAAGTGATAAAGTAATTTCAGAAGATTAGCAAGAAAAATCAAAAATTTTCTATTCTATTATGCCGTAAAACACTGCTCTTTTAGGGGGAGTGAAGAGCTAGAATATTTGAGGGCAGGGCTTGATTTATTGAGCCTGATGAAGTGTTGTCGTTTGAGGGGGGGGGCTGAAGATTGTAAGGGTACTGGGCAAAAAGCTTTGTTCGTTTACAGACCCGTGTTTGCAGAGCAGTGCGGAGTGGTGGTTTGGAAGTTTCGTTTGGCTTTGTTCTGTGAATATGTAAAAGCGTGAAAACGTATATCCGTAAAATGATGCGGAGGATTTGTGGATTTATATATTGTGCGTGTTTTTGGTCACTTTGGGCTTTTGGGGGCGTGGAATGTGGTAGCGAGGATTGGGGGATGTATTTGTGAATGGAGCGGGGAACGCTGGGATGAAGAGTGCTGTTAAGTTGTGAGTGTGTGATGGGAGAGAAAAAGGGGGAATGGAGGATGAAGAGAGTGTGCGCATGGATAGGGGGAGAGTGTGGGTAAGGCGTTGGTGCAAAGAGATGCGTGAAGGATGGCGATTTTTAAGGAGATAGGGCTTGATTTGTCAAGCCTGACGAAGTGCTGTCGTTTGAGGAGGGCGTCTGAAGACTGTAAGGGGGGTACTAGGCAAAAAGCTGGGTTCGTTTACAGACTGTTGTTTATAGAGCGGTGTGGGGTGGTGAACCTTTCCTTGGCTGCGTTCTGTAATGATGTAAAAGCGTAAAAATGTGAATCTGTAAAAGTGAAGTGGGGGGATTTGTGGATTATATATTGTGCGTGTTTTTGGTCACTTTGGGCTTTTGGGGGCGTGGAATGTGGTGCGAGAATTGGGGGGAAGTGTCTTCGTGAATGGAGGAGAAAGTTGGGATGAAGAGTGCTGTTGAAGTGCGTTTTCTGGAGAAGAGTGTGTGGGGAATGGCTGTGAACAGATTGCAGAGCTGATGTGTAAAGAGATGTGAAGAGAGAAAAATCGTGGTGGGCGTTTATATTCTATGCGGAGCTTAACAATTATAGTTGCATCTATATTTGTATGGGGGATATCCGTGAAATGGGTGTGAGAAGCATTGAGAGGTGTTTTTTTTAATAAGTGGGTGAATGAGCAATACAATGAAAGCCTATTTAGAGGGGAAATCCTATTTAGAGGGAATTCTATTTAGAGGGAATTCTATTTAGAGGGAATTCTATTTAGGGGGAATTCTATTTAGGGGGAATTCTATTTAGGCGGAAGCCCATTTAGAGGGATGCCTATTTAGGGGAAATCCTATTTTAGCTCTTGTTGTTTTAGACATTGTGTTTTGTATGAGGGGCATTTTGCAGGAAAGGTGTTTTGAGGGATGTGGCTCCCTTAAAGAAAAACACAAAAATATCAAAAGAAAAATATAAAAACTTGACAAGGTAAATGTAAAAAGGTATCATAATGATACAATCGGAATTGTGCGTTTAAATCAGAAGAGATCTCTTGATAAAATTCTGTGAGAGGGGTGGGGATGTTTTTCCAAGGTTTTGGTGTTTTTATCCTATTTTGAAGTTTGATCCTATGATGTCGTAAACCGGTGCCGTAAACCGTTTTTTGAGATGTGGTGATATCAGTCAGGCAAGGCTTTAGGTAGAGGGGGATATTGGCAACGGATGTCGATTGATGCGCTTTTGCCTAATCAGAAATTAACCACTGTCTAATCAGAAATTAACCACAAAATTGCTTTTTGTTTTTTCGGCTGGAGCTCTCTAAAGTTTTTTAAAAGGGCGTATTCTTTTTCGCTGGTGGTATCTTGATCGTGGTGTAAGGCATGTTCTTTTGTGGGAATATCTGCTGTTAAAAGGTCCGCATAAAAAAAGTTCATAGGAACCTCTAGTTTTTTAGCAATTTCGAGCAAACACCCCGCGCTTACACGATTTAAACCTTTTTCATATTTTTGGATTTGTTGGAAACTGACACCTAAATGGCTTCCTAATTCCTTTTGAGAAAGTCCCATTGAAATGCGTCTGTGACGGATTCTTTTACCTATTGAAATGTCATTAAAATGTGAATTTTTAGTTTGCACTTCAAGCTCCCCTCCGGTTGCGAGCGCCCTCGCATGAGTATTCCGGGAGT
>NZ_JBHIOI010000036.1:0-9813 GCF_042195415.1 Bartonella sp. CE47NXGY
TCCCAGTTGGAACAGTCATTTTTATAAAGTTCGAGTGCTGGTAAATTGTCCCCGCTTAAAAACAAAAACTTATTGTCCTTGATTAAAAAACGTGCCCGCATGCGGTCGGCAAGGCGGGTTAAAAAATCAACAGCCGATTGATCTGTACGAATCACATAAGGTAAAGTTTGTTTGGTGAACTGAGGACTGACCTTTGCTTGATAGCCATGGCGTTTGGCCAGTGTCTCAACAATCTCAGCAACAGTTTTGTGATCAAAATGCTCACTCACCTGTTCTTTAAGCTCTTTACGCATCGAGGCACTTTTGCCACAAAGGCGCAAAATCTCTCCATCACTGCCCCCACAACTTACAACCGATTCGACAACAAAACGCCCCATAAATGCACTGATGCTGTTCTCATAGCCAAAGATCACCTGGAGAGCGTTGCCCGTTTGTGGAACCTCTAAATCATTGCCATTATCATCAAATTCTGCTTCAAATGTATCGGCTTCATTACCGGCATGGTCCGTAATGGTTGCGGTTAAAAGACGCTGATAAAAAACCTCATGAACAGGTTTATCTCCCACCTTGACTAAAATAAAGGGGTATGTGCGCATTAATCCCATAACCGCTTCACCATGCTTTGGGGATTAGACAACACAAATTCAGGCAGAATAACCGTTAAGCCCCGCGGTAAAAGCACACCATATTTGGCAACCTCTGGATTGGCTTCCAAGGTGGCTTCTAAATAGCCGTTTAGTGCCCCAACTTGGATGCGGTCCCTGAACACTGCCATGGCATGTTGAAAGCAGATGAGATCAAGACTCATATCCTCTAACTCTACAACAACATGCTTTTCTGGTATCTTCATAGAGTTTGTCCCACTTGGATTTGTCCCTCTTGGTATTGTCCTTGTGGTTTTCCGCCATTAAAAAAGGGCAAGAGCGTAATGGAATAGCGGATGCGCTGGGATTGACCAGAGCGACTGATATAGTCGTGGTCTTTATTGATCGTGGTGATTACTACGGGTCCATGGAGAAGGACACTATAGGTCGTATCATTGATCCAACGAAGCATCTGGACCGGCTTTGCTCTTCGGATAGTTGTAGTGATGGCATCTATCGCTACCCGGTCCCCAAATTCTTCTGGAAACCAAACCCCATGAATGGTTTTTGCATCATTGCCATAGCCGGTAAATTGCAAACTGGGTGCCTTGCCAAAACGCTCCATACAAACCCATGAGGCAGAAAACTCTTCTTCAAAGGATTGGAAATTTAGCCAGTCCACATAAAATTGATGCGGTCCTAACATCATCAAAGGATCTCTCATAGGCTCCCTCCCCTCATTCTGTCCCGCCATGCAGCGCATTAGCGCGTGCCCGTTGCAAAGCATGGGCAACCGCACGACCAGTGGCCATGGGTTCACGCACCCCATTAACATGCACTGTGACATTTTGATTGTGTGTGATGGGGGAACGGTCTTTGTCTCTTTGCTCTCTCGCAGATGAATTTACAGGAGAAGCTCCCGCAAATTGCACGATGGGTTGGATGGCTGTTTTACCCCCCAAAAAACTTGGCAAAAACTCTCTTACATCAATGGAACCAATCCACCCCTTAATGCGGCTGGGCAAAGATTTACAATAATCCATCAATTGTGAGATAGACGACATAAAGCCATCGACAATCGAATTAGCTAAATCTTCGCCGGCTTGTTCCATACCAGCCTTGGCAGCATCAGAGAGCTTTTCGCGGGCAAAAAAGCTCTTTCTAAACTGGAACTTCTTAAAATTCCCTTTTTACACCTCTCTCAAAGCAAAGATAAAACTGCCAAAACACGTGAGAGTCATCTAAGGATAATTGCATGAGACCATAACAGCTATAAACAGACTCCAATATTTGTATCATATTATTGTAACGATTTACTTACGTATAAAAGAAGAAGATAAAATTGTAATACAACTAAAAGTTCATACGGTTAATCAAGAGAAATTATACAGCATCACAAAACATCAATTGTTTGAAGATTATAAGTAAAAAATCAAAATAAAAAGCTTTTCTTATGAAAAAGAAAAGAGTTGCCCATGAGTAGATATTATAAACTCTAATAAAGGGCATAACTTGATAATTATACTGCAACAAACTAATAGAAACAGCCTTCTTGATAATTCTGGACAACATGTGCTAGCAAATTATGAACACACCCTTGACAAACTCCCCTTTCTTCAAAGATGAAAGCCTAAAAAGAAAAATAGAATAACAAACCATTATTCTGCTTTGTATTAAAGCTCAGTTCACATTAAACCATTGCACTTATAGCGTATAACCTGAAATCTTAACAGCTTTGAAAAAGATATAAAAAAGATGTCTGATTTTTCACTCTATTTCTAAGTAACATTTAGACACTCCTACTGCTCTTCAAGTCCGCACATATAATACGTTTTTTCCCTCATGCTTTAAGACAAAGAAACAAATCCTATTATAACTTACTGCAACTTGCCGAAAATTGGGTGTCTTTCCCTATAACACCAAGATCTTTAATTAAAAGCGGTTTTCCTATTTCTCCATTATAGGCTTTAACGTGAATGGTCTTGCCTTTCACATCTATGAGGTAATAATCTCCATTAAAAAGCGCACCAGCTGTATAGATAGGGATATTTCCAAAAACCTTATCATTTTTTGCACGGCAATAAGACTGATAATGCGTGTGACCCACGAAGATTGCTTTAACATTATGAGAGGTAATAATTGACTTAAAGACCGACAAATCTTTAGCATTCTTTTTACGAATAAAAAAGGATTCACCATCAATGGAAGCAGCACGCGCATCATGAAAATTAATGATTGTCACTTTACCTCTTGCATCAGCAGCAGCTAAATCGTTCCTAAGCCAATCTAAAGATTTATTGATTTGCACTTCTGTAGACTGCCCCTTCAAACCAACCGTATAGCTTGGATAATTGTGAAGCTGCACATAGTGAACATCTCCATAATCCCAAGAATAACTCAAACTCCCCCTTATCGAGCGAATATTTCCACCCGAAATGGGAACCAAGCTTTCAGTAACATCTGCATTGAAATGCGATAATTGACTACGGTATTTTTTGATTTCCGATACCATTCTTGAAACTGCACTTATAGCACAAGCATCTTTGTAAAAGCTGAATTCTTGAGGATTTGTACAATTACCAACATTATTGGCATAATCGTGATTCCCTAGCCCCTCATAGACAGGTGCTCCAAGAGTTTTATAAACATTTTCATAATCATCATAGTTTTTTTGTTGTCCAAACTCCGTCAGATCACCATTGACAATATGGAATGCAGCTTTGTGCGCTTTTATCACACCAGCAACCTGCTCATTTATCTTTAACCATGGCTCTCTGTTTGATATTCCATTGGCATCACCAGAGTTTAAACGCCACGGTTGCGGATCAGCCATAATGATAGCAGTATAATTTTTTGTAAGAGACTTTTCTTTCATCGACCAATCCATGAATGCATCATGATAAGGACTCTTGTCTCTTTTTATTTTTTCAGCATCAAGATTAAAACAACCAGAGAGAGTAAAAGCAATCACGGTGATTACCAATTCAACTTTATATCTCATAAACCTATCACCATAAAAACGTTACATATTTTTTATATTAAAAAATTCATCAGAGACAATTTTTTTAGATTTTATTGTCAAAAATATGTCAAAAATTCGAAATAATAAAAGCAATAATCCTTCAATGAAGGTGCACTTTGATGATATAAAAGCACTGTTGATTTCAAGCCTTCAACTTGAAGCATCTTCATTGATTAAGATTTATAAGCTTGGGCTCTGGCTCTTTCAAATGTCATCGATACATCAACAGCTTATAAAAACTTAGTCGTATACTATTAAAATATCCCCAACAGGAGAAAAAATGTATTCTTATACTAGAGCACCCAACTCCTTTGGATATCAAGATCAAATATATTAGAATATTATGATAAATAAGGTATAAATAATCAAAAGTGCTAGCAATAGTGTTTGAGTATTACCGTCATAACTTACTTTGATAAGTTATAAAAATGCAGAAGTATTACAGAAAATACTATTATTACTTTATAAAAAAATAATATAACTTATGTAAGTATTATAATAATATTTATAATTTCTATAATATAGATTTACAATAAATTTAATTATATAATATAAATAATCACAAACACATTGTGTATTAAATATAAATTAATACAAATTTAATATCATTTGTTTTTTAATTTTGACAAAAAACCAAAAATATCTTACCAAATAAAGACAATTACTGAAATTAATAACAACTATCCATTTTCACTTCTTCTTATGAAGTTTGCGGGGAAATGAATATTTGGGGGCTCTCATAAGGAGAATACTGGTGTATAAAACATCCCTTTTATCATGCACAGCTGCGGCTGCTATCATACTATTCAACATCCAGTTCACTGCACATGCTGAAACTCTTGACGTTGCCAACGAAGAAAAAGATATATCCGGAAAAACGTACGAGACTATTTATGTAAAAAACAAAGGAAAAATCACCGGTAGTACTGTAACCGTAACTGGAAATAAAAACACAAATACAGACACAGGTAGCGATAAATATGTTGTAACAGTTGAAGGTGCTAACAGTGCGCTTGAATTAAATGGCTTAAATATTCAAGGCACTGATTCTGATGTTCGTTTTGGTATTTCTGTAAAAGACGGCGCTAACATCAACCTGACTGGGGGGAACATTACAGCTTCTCAAACTGGTGTTTATATTGATGATAGTAAGAATAGTAGAAATATACTACAAAATGTAGTGATATCAGATAATAAAAATGAAGCATCATCACTCCTTGGAATAGAAATAAACAACGAAAGTTTTATCACTTTAGAAAATGTAACAGTTAAGCAAGCAGAAACTGGTATACTTGCGGATGTCGTTTCTCAAGTTATAGTATCCGGAGGATCATTCGAAGGTAAAATGGATGGCGTATATGCTATGGGCGGCACCACCATTACTGTAGATGGCGGTACTAACATTACCTCATCTAATGGTAACGGACTCCATGCCGATGATGAAAATACCACCATAAAAATGACTGGGGGAAGCGTAACTGGAAAAGACGCAGCATTGTATACAAACGACGGTGGTCATATTAAAGTCACGGGTGGTACTCTAACAGCTAAGGAAGATACCACAAGTGCACCTACTACAGAAGGGGATAACCCTGCATATAATAAGGGTACTAAAATTGAGAGTGGATTCGGCGCATTGTCTCAAGGTGAAAACAGTGTGATTGAATTATCTGATACAAAGATCAATGATGCGACAATCGGGTTAAAAACACAAGAAAGTGGCGCAATCGCAATGACTGGGGGAAGCATTACAGCGTCCAAAGTTGGTGCATTCTTTTTAGATAGCAAGAGCAAAGAAAACGAACTGAAAGATGTAGTGACATCAAGTGGGAAAGATGATGCGCCACTAATCAATGGAATCAAGGCAACTAACAGTAATGTCACTTTAAATAATGTAACAGTGACGCAAGTACAAACTGCCATAGATGCATATGATTCCACAGTAAAAGTCTTAGGAGGATCATTTGATGCAGAAAAAGCAGCAATATTTGCTCAAAACGGCGGCAACATCACTTTAACTGGCGGTGCAAAAATTACATCATATAACGATGCTGGACTCTATGCGGAAGGTTCAAAGTCCATCATCGAAATGACAGGAGGGAGCATTACAGCGAAAGAGGAAGCAGTAACGACAACATACGGTGGCCATATTACTGTTACAGATGTCACCCTAAAAACAAATGGTGATGGACTTGGTGTAGCTTCTGATGACCTTGGTAGCATGATTGAATTACTTGGAAAGACAACGATTAGTGATAGTGCAATCGGGCTTCAAGCACAAAACGGTGGTGTAATCAAGATGACTGGGGGAACCATTACAGCTTCTGCAGCTGGTGCTGGCTTCTTAAACAGTAACAGCCGTGAAAACAAACTAGAAAATGTGACAATATCGAGTGGTAAAGACGATGCGCCACTGAACTTTGGAATAAAAGCAGATAAAGGTACCGTCACTTTAAAAGATGTAACAGTGACTCAAGCAGCCGCCGGTATATTTGCAGATCATGATTCGACAATAACAATCTCGGGAGGATCATTTCATGCACAAAATGCAACAATATCTGCTCAAAACGGCAGCGCCATCACTTTAACAAACGGTGCAAAAATTACATCATCTGATGATGTTGGATTATATGCAAAAGATTCAAACTCCTCCATCACAATGATAGAAGGAAATGTCACGGGAAAAGCGAGTGCTTTGGTTGCTGAAGATGGTGGTCATATTACTGTTACAGATGTTACCCTAAAAACAAATGATAGCGATAAGTCATTTGGTGTATTTTCTAATGGCGCAAATAGTGTAATTGAATTGCTTGGAAAGACCACAATTAGTGGTAGTGCAATCGGGCTTGCATTCCAAAATGATGGTGCAATCAAGATGATTGGAGGAACCATTACAGCTTCTGCAGCTGGTGCTGGATTCTTAAACAGTAACAGTCATGAAAACAAACTAGAAAATGTGACAATATCGAGTGATAAAGACGATACGCCACTGAACTTTGGGATAAAAGCAGATAAAAGTACCGTTACTTTAAAAGATGTAACAGTGACTCAAGCAGCCGCCGGTATATTTGCAGAGAATGATTCGACAATAACAATCTCGGGAGGATCATTTCATGCACAAAATACAACAATATCTGCTAAAAGCGGCAGCACTATCACTTTAACCAATGATGCAAACATTACATCATCTGATAATGTTGGACTCTATGCAGAAGGTTCAAAATCCACCATCACAATGACGGGAGGAACTGTCACGGGGAAAGGTAATGCATTGGTTGCTGAAAATGGTGGACATATTACTGTTGCAGATGTGGCTCTAACTGTCACAGATGTGGCTCCAAGTGACGACTATATATCGTCTGGTGTATTTTCTGTTGGTGAAGGCAGTGTAATTGAATTACTTGGAAATACAACTATTAGTAATAGTGCACTCGGGCTTCAAGCACTAAACGATGGTGCAATCAAGATGACTGGAGGAGCCATTAAAACTTCTCTAGTTGGTGCTGGCTTCTTAAACAGTAACAACAGCGAAAACAAGCTAGAAGGTGTAAAGATATCGAATAGTAAAGACGATGCGTTACTGAACTTTGGAATAAAAGCAGATAAAAGTACCGTCACTTTAAAAGATGTAACCGTCATGCAAGCAACCAATGCCTTAGTTGCAGATGATCACTCGACAATAACAGCCTCAGGAGGATCATTTCATGCACAAAATACAACAATATCTGCTCAAAACGGCAGCGCCATCACTTTAACCAACAATGCAAACATTACATCATCTGATAACATTGGACTCTATGCAAATAGTTCAAACTCCACCATCAGCATGACGGGAGGAACCGTCACGGGGAAAGGTAATGCATTGGTTGCTGAAAATGGTGGACATATTACGGTCACAAATGTGTCTCTAAATGTTACAGATGTATCTCTAGATGACGAAGATATATCGTCTGGTGTATTTTCTAATGGCGAAGGCAGTGTAGTTGAATTGCTTGAAGGAACAACGATTAGTAATAGTGAAATTGGACTTACAACAAACGATGGTGGCGCAATAAACATGACTGGAGGAACCATTAAAACTTCTCTAGTTGGTGCGGGCTTCTTAAACAGTAACAGCGGTGAAAACAAGCTGGAAGGTGTGAAGATATCGAATAATAAAGACGATGCGTTACTGAACTTTGGAATAAAAGCAGATAAAAGTACCGTCACTTTAAAAGATGTAACAGTGACTCAAGCAGCCGCCAGTATAGTTGCAAATAACCACTCAACAATAACGGTCTCAGGAGGATCATTTAGTGGACGTGATGTAGGAGGAAGCGCCGAAACCAGCAGTACGATTATCTTAAAAAACAATGCTAACATTATATCATCTAATGGCGAAGGACTCCTTGCAGACGGTTCAGGATCTAAGATCATAATGACGGGAGGATCCGTAGCCGCGAACAAAACAGCGTTATTCGCAATCAACGGTGGGCATATTGATGCCACAGATGTTGCTCTAACAACAGAGGGAAAAGGAAGCGGTGCATTTGTAAGTGGCAATGACAGCATAATTCAATTGCATGGTGATACAATAATTAACAATACTTTGGACGGCCTTGGAGCAGTTAACAGTGGTAAAATCATTAGCGAAAACTTATCGATAATCGGTGGTGAAGCACTTGAAGGCCCCGACAACGAGCGCACTGGTATATGGACATCGGACTCTGGTAGTGAAGTTAGGTTAATGGGCAAAACAACCATTCAAAAT
This sequence comes from Bartonella sp. CE47NXGY, assembly GCF_042195415.1. Taxonomy (NCBI): domain Bacteria; kingdom Pseudomonadati; phylum Pseudomonadota; class Alphaproteobacteria; order Hyphomicrobiales; family Bartonellaceae; genus Bartonella; species Bartonella sp. CE47NXGY. The sequence continues at coordinate 8,357 of NZ_JBHIOI010000036.1, forward strand.
GTCGATGAAGGGTTTTATGCAGACGGTGGAAGTAAAATCATTAGCGGAGATTTAACAATAACTGGTAGTGAAAATAAAACAATGACCGTTGGTGTAAACGTTGCAGAAACTGATAGTGCAATCGAATTAAATGGTAAAACAATCATTCAAAATTTTGATGTTGGTCTTTTTGCAGGAAATAATAGCACAATTAAGATGACGAATGGTTATATTGGAGCAGCAGAGAATACAATAAAAAATAAAATAGAAGCAAAAAAAGTTGCACTATGGGCGGCAGCTAATGGACATATTGATCTCAAAGATGTTTCTGTAACAGCAGGAATCAGCGGCTTGCAGTTCTTAGCTCTCCCTAATACCAAAACCGATGAATCAAATGATCCGCAAAAACATCAAAATAGTGAAATCAATTTAACCAATGCAGATATTCACGCTGAAAATGGTACTGGAATTTTCATTGGAGCTTTCACTAACGATAACATTGAAGATATTCCAACTTTATCAATCGGTACAGCAAATCTCAAAAATTCAGAAATCCATGCTGATGTATTGTTAGGAGATGGTCTTTTCGAAGATCCAAAATCTTGGAAAAATGACAATTATTGGAACAATAAAGAGGTTAAAGCGATCTCCAATGGCACCTTCACCTTAAGCGCTGATCAGTCTACTCTAGAGGGCAGAGCGAATATTGCTAAAGACAGAAATGTACATTTTGATCTAAAAAATAAGACAACATGGACACTAAAGACCAGTACAAAAGAAAAAGATGCTGATGGAAAACTACTTGATATCGCTCAAAGATCTCGTTCTGATATTTCCACGCTTAATCTCGATAACAGCTCTATTGTTTTTGATGGACTGGTAGAAGATCATTATCACACATTGCATATAGGTTCTGGTAAACCAGATACGCAAGAAGTCTACAACGCCTCTGGTAATGCAAAGATTTACTTCAACATTGCTTGGAGTGATGGCGTAGCAAGTGCCGATCAAAAAACCGATAGACTTCTGATCCACGGTGATGTCTCAGGCTCCACAACAGTTTATATCAAAAGCGATTCAGGAGATGAAAGTAGTGTAATAAATGCTGCTGATCCTTCCAATATAGGTGGCCTCTCGCTCATTCAAGTTTCTGGAAAAGCACAAGAAGACTCTTTCAAACTCGTAAATGGCTATACCACAAGAAATCGTTTGCCTTATAAATATACGCTAACGGCCTATGGACCAGAGTCAAGCCACGGACAAGCCGATGTTGCACAAAGCCTCTTTGATGAGAAGAATGAAAATTTCTGGGATTTCCGCTTACATAAAGAAATTCTTGAAACGGGTTCTGGTTCTGGTCCAAGTGTGATCGTCCCTGTAGCACAAACGGCCAGTTACTTAGTCATGCCAAATGCTCTCTTCTATAGTGGATTAACCGATATGGCTAAACAAAACGCGCTTTTAGCCAATATCAGAAC
>NZ_JBHIOI010000037.1:0-9706 GCF_042195415.1 Bartonella sp. CE47NXGY
TCCCCTCAACGGAGACTGCCAAACCCTCATAAAGGCAGTATCCAATCTATAAGAGGATGCACCCTAGCCCTCAAAAAGAGTGCATCCTTCCCCTCAACGGAGACTGCCAAACCCTCATAAAGGCAGTATCCAATCTATAAGAGGATGCACCCTAGCCCTCAAAAAAGAGTGCATCCTTCCCCTCAACGGAAACTGCCTCAACCCTCATAAAGGCAGTATCCAATCTATAGAGGATGCACTCCGCGCCTTAAAAAAGAGTGCATCCTTCCCCTCAACGGAAACTGCCAAACCCTCATAAAGGCAGTATCCAATCCATGGAAAAGATGCACTCTAGCCCTCAAAAGAGTGCATCCTTCCCCTCAACGGAAACTGCCAAACCCTCATAAGGCAGTATCCAATCCATAAGAGGATGCACTCTAGCCCTCAAAAGAGTGCATCCTTCCCCTCAACGGATACCGCCTCAACCCTCAATAAAGCAGTATCCAATCCATGGAAAAGATGCACTCCGCCTTCAATAGAGTGAATCCTTCCCTTCAAGGGTTTTACTCAATTTTCATCGCATCTCATTTTTATGAACCCTCATTTTTATGAATCCTTGGTCAAAGGCACAAAAAGAAGTTTGCTAGCAACCATTGTATCACCCACCTTATGGGATTCCACTTGCCTACAGAGCTTTCAAACTTTTTTACGCCTTCATAAAATCGAATCTGAAAGAATTCATTAAGGCAATTAAGAGTAAATTTTGTCAAAATATAGACAAAGTTTATTCTTTTTTGTGATTGTTGTATTTTTACTATAGTTATTTAAATCGAATTTATATATGATACGTATCGATATTTATTTATCGAAATAAATATAGGAGAAAAACTATGAATATCAGATATTTTTTCATAGCTGGGGCTATTACAAGTGGTTTAGCTCTCGCGATTCAAAAATCTGATCGTATAGTCAATAAACAACCCTCTCCTATTGTTGCTCCTTATACTATTGAGAAAACAAATTTACAGTTTGTTAAACAAGTAAGGGACACATCGGATACATTGAATATACTGAGAGTCAGTAATAGAAGCGCATCAGAACAAGCATCAATCAACGATATATACGATAAAGCAGAAAATTTATTGAATGCAATAGCTGGTTTTTTAGGATCACTTATTATATATTTCGTACAACTTGTTGCTACTAGAATATAAGATACAAAAAGTTCTTAAAGTAAGGTTATATACATTTTGTATATATTGTAAAATTTAAATAAAAAGGCCCTTTATAAAATGGGGCCTTTTTTAGTTTAATTTTTCCTTTGTTTTAGTTTAGTTTTTATTGTGTTTTTATTTTTATTGGCCAAATATCATCGCCTTCAAAAATGCCATTTTTACTTGTCTCACATCTCAAATGACAAAGGCTCTAACTCCCTAGCTTCGCTCCCATAGCGCTTTCGTTAATAAGGGTCCGCAATCTTCTTGTTCTTCCCAAAAATTCTTCTGTTTTCAAGAAAATGACCATGCATCTCCTCTGTCATCGGATTGGCTTCCAGATCTCCATGAAACAGACTGAAAAACACAAAAACACCATAACTTTTTATATCAATATCACCATACTGAAACACTGTTGAAGCTTAACAAGCGCTGCTTCATTGGCAAGGACTTCTTAGAAAGACAAAAAACACCTCAAAGGCAAAAGAGCTTAACACTGCTCAAAAATGCCATTTTTTGCCTTCCTCTCACCTCAAATGACAAAGGCTCTACCCCCTAGCTTCCCTCCCATAGCACTTTAGTCAATAGAGCTTCCCCATAGCGCCTTTAGTCAATGGAGCTCCCCCCATAGCGCTTTAGTCAATGGACCTTTCCCTCATACCGCTTGAATAAGCGATAATTTATGAGCATTTTCTAACAAAAAAGAGACCGCCTTTAAGAAGAGAGTAGAATTTATAATTGATTTTTCTCCTCTATTCTTGAGGATCAAGCCATTTTCAGTCTATTTTTTAAAATCTTGGCTATTATTCTCGATTTTTCGAACACTTTATTTGGCTCTGGTAAGAAAGGTGTGAAAGCGTCTCAATCATGGCGCTTTCACATCTTTTAAATAAGAGTGCTTTTCTTCAACAGGAGAGTACAACACTAATCAATTTTTATATCCATAAATGCGATTTTACCATCTTTAATATAAGTAATATCAGGAGCATGTTTTACCCCCTCTGCTTCAAACACGAACTGTTCATCACTCACCCCTTCAAACCCTTGTTCCCTTAATTCTTGTTTTTTCTCCTCGACTAATTTTTTATGAAAAGCACGTTTTTGATTACACGTATTAGGGGATCTCACTCTAAAAAGCTGATAGTCCATGGCTATAGACCACTTCTCAGCAACCCGTTCCAGTAGATCGTAACTGAACTTTCCTTCCCTTTTCACTTCTTGAGCAATCACCATCGCGCGTTCCAAATGAACTTTTTCAATGGTTTCATCAAAGCCAAGCTTCTCCCCTGCCGTAAAACTTTCGTCATAAGAAGCTAAAGTCTCAACATCACCAAGTAAGGCAAGAGCAGCAAGATGCAGCAAAGCATAAGATGCGAGCTCTATGTCATCATCCGTTGCCCAAGATAAAGAGTCTTTTTCCCAAGGGGGAATACCATATTGAGAGCGAAACATTTCATGCAAAGAATCATCTTCCATTGTCCATTTTAAAGTTTTATCGAGTGCTTTCTTTAAAAGCTGGACGCTCACTTTTTCTTCAAAAATTTCCAATCCATTGGGTACAAAATTCATAAATACCGTTGGCACAACCCCAGAATTATGAGGATTAATCGTCTGACAAGCCGCCGCAAAAATACCGCTCATAATTAAAAGTCCGCGATCAAAGGGCGAAAACTCTTCCACTCGTTGCTCGTTATAAAGAAACTGCACTTCACGATCTGGTAAAAAGAGGGTTGCCAAATAATCTCCCTTTCCCTCGATTTCCACCGACCATCCCAAGCTTTTTAAAAGCCCTGTTGCACTTTCTATCGTGAGAATTTCATCATCATCATAATCGGCAGAGAACTCTTTTTCCTTTAGTTGCAAACGCCTCTTCTGCACCACGGCTTCATCTTTCCAAAACTGCTGCGTTGCAAGATCATTTTCTTTAAGCACTCTTTCCAGCTCGCCTTTCACTTGGAAATTCATTTTCATCCGTTTGAAGACAGAGATATAAAGAGCTAAAACAAGCATGATAATGATCATGCAAATAACAATCATCACCCAGAATCCGGGATCTAATAGAAATACGGCTATAGGATCACTGTTCATTTTTCCCCTCTCAGTCTTTAAAAAAGCCCGTGCGACAGAGAGCTTATGTGCTCTCGCACCGAGATTGCTTCTTCTAGTTTCTGAATATTTTTTCGCAACTCACCCGTCACTTTGGTGCGAAGCCATAACATAACCGGAATAAAAATAATAACACAAACCGTTATGATGTCCGTTGTTTTAAAGAGAACGGCATGCACAACATATTGCCACCCTGTCAGCTGCCAATTCAATACACCTGGTATTTCTAGAACCATTTTCCACATGATAATGAGAACCGCAATAGCAAAGATAATTTTATAATCCTTTGCTGAGAGCAACACTTGCTGGAGCGAAAAAGAATGCGCTCCTTTATGCGTTTCTTGCTCTGATGTCCAATTTTGCTCCTTCATGTATTCCCCTCTCACTCTTTGAAAAGACCCCGTGTGACAGAGAGCTTATTTGCTATCACACAGAGATTGCCTCTTCTCGTTTCTGGATCTTTTTTTCCAATTTACGCATTATGATGATGCAAAACCCAAATATCACCGAAATCAAGAAAAGTACACAGGTCGTTATGGCTTACGTCATAATAAAAACTATAATATTCCTGCTACCTTGCTACCCTCTTACCTTCCTCACATTGCAAACAATAAAGATTTTCAAACCGTACTAATCTATAAACAATAGTCACAATTCAGCTTTTTCTTCCTAAAAATTCTCCTATTTTCAAGAAAATGACCCTGCATCCCCACTTCAATAGGATTCATTTCAAAGCTTGAATGAACAAGGCTCCTAAAAATACGAAAACAACCCATATACCGCGCGCCCCTACAAGCAAAACCGTTCCTTCCTCACGCCTCAAACGATAAAGTAAGTCCCAAGCACTCACTCTAGGCTCTAAACCCCAAGGGCTCTTATTCCCTTTTATCAATACTAATCCATAATCGGCTTTTCTTTCACTCAATGCCACCCTCAACACTGCTCCTTAGAGCAATGTTTACGGACACCTCATGAAAGAGCACCAAAAAATATCAGAGGCAAAATGGTATAGAGAGCAATCCCTATAAAGGCTGAATCTCTCATAATTTCTTCATTATTTTTTCCCTCTCATGACTTCTCAAACGCTGTATCCTGTTCTTGCAAGACGTTTTTCAGTTCTTTTCTTAAACAGCGATACGTTCTCACCTGCTTAAAGACACCATAATAAAGTTGTAAAATCATCATAGGAATACAAGCAACCACCAATGTCACGCACATAAGCACGAGACCGAATATTGTAACAAGAATATCACTCCATTTTTCTCTATCGCCTTTTTTATACCAATCCTTTTGATCGGTTATTTTACCCCGTTGCTGGTTTATTTCTTTCAATTTTTGAGTATTTTTTCTCAACAAAAGCCACAATGTTATGAAGAGTATGTACAGAACTGGAAACAAGACCCAAACACACACTGTAATAACTTTCCAAAACGCATACAGAGAGAGAAAAAGAGGTGTATCCCACCACCCTGTCAAGTTCTCTTGGCTACCCAAAGATGAGAGAAAGAAAATCTTGTTGCACAACTCAATAATGAGCGAGAGGAACCAAATGACAACATGCTCTCGCACAGAAAAATAATCTTTCCCAAAAAAATAGCGTAGTTCATTATAAAATGCTGAATAAAATTCTGACTTTTTCCCCTTCATTGCTCTTCCTTTTTTTATGAAAAATGCATTTCTTTATCTCATGCCCGCTTTTTTAAGAACCACGAAAAGTGCGATGCATGGCGCTTTCCTTATTTTTAATAAAACCCCCCAACTTTCTAAAAGCGCGGTTACTCTTCCCAATGATTAAGAGCATCCTCCTCATTACAAACGAAAATAGGCTCTCTTCTTTGTCTGATGATTTTCCAACCATTCATCCTCCCCTCTTCTTGTGTCACGAGAGCTTCTAAACATTGCCTCTTACCCCTCACAATAGCTACGCAAGCGCTTTATAGCTAGGCAAGCGCCTTATCGTTCTCTTTTCTTATGCGTTTTAATTCCCGTCTCACTTTACGATACGTTCTCACCTGCTTAAAGACACCATAATAAAGTTCTAAAATCATCATGGGAATACAAGCTAACCACCAATGTCACGCACATAAGCACGAAAACAAATATCATGACAAGAATATCGTCCATTTTCCAGTTCACACTTTCTTTATATCGATCCTTTTGATCGGTTATTTTACCCCGTTGCTGGTTTATTTCTTTCAATTTTTGAGTATTTTTTCTCAACAAAAGCCACAATGTTATGAAGAGTATCAACAGAACTGGAAACAAGACCCAAATACACACTATAATAACTTGCCAAAACGCACACAGAGAGAGAAAAAGGGGTGTATCCTGCCACCCTGTCAAGTTCTCTTGGCTACCCAAGGATGGGAGAAAGAAAATCCTGTTCCATAGCTCAATAATGAGAGAGAGAAAACAAATGACAACATGCTCTCGCACAGAAAAAATACTTTTTTCGAAAAAATAGCGTAGTTCATTATAAAATGCTGAATAAAATGCTGAATTTTTCCCCTTCATTGCTCTTCCTTTTTATGAAAAACGCATTTCTTTATTTCATGCCCGCTCTTTTAAGAACCACGAAAAGTGCGATGCATAGTGTTTCCCTTATTTTCAACAAAAGACCCCAATTTTCTAAAAGCGTGGTTGCTCTTCCAAATGATTAAGAGCATCCTCCTCATTACAAACCTGATAGGCTTCTTTATCCTCTTTGCCTGATGATTTTCCAACCATTCATCCTCCCCTCTTCTTGTGTCACGAGCTTCCAAACATTGCCTCTCCCCCCTTATGATAGCGACAAAAGCGCCTTGTCACTCTCTTTATCTTATGCGTTTTAATTCCCGTTTCACTCTACAATAGGTTCTCACGCGCTTGAAAACAAAATAATAAAATTCTAAAATGAGCATGACAACACCCGCAGGAAAAAAGACGTTTAGCAGAAATATCAACCAAAAGTATACGATAAAAAAACAGATTATTTTTTCTCTATCCTTTTTTACTGGATTATTTTGTTGATCGATTGTGTGACCCCGTTGCTGGATAGCCTCTTCTAAATTCTGAATCCTTTTTTTCAACAAATACGTTAAGATGAGATAAAGCACCAATAAAACAGGCATCGAGGCAACAACAACAACCATGATGACTTCACGTAGTACAAAAATCGCTAAAAGAGTGCTATCCTGCGATACACTCAACGACCACTTGGCTTCTAATGGGATCAAAAGAGCTTTATAACCTATCCCAACAAGGATAGAAATAAGACAAATAATCATATAATCTTTATAAGAACGAAATGATTTTCCAAAAAAAAGAGAGCACCGTTTGTTATAAAATGTGGAATTTTCCCCCTTCATTTGCTCTTCCCTTTTATACAACTGTTTGTCCCTAACTTTATAAGGATACGCATAATCTCTCAAAGCACAATTGCATCCATTATCGTCAAACAGAACACCCCAGAAAATACTCGTATTGCATATTTATGTTGCCAATAGTTTTGCCAATTCACGTGCTTGTTTTAAAGAAATCTCTCAACACTTCCAAACCAACGCGCATCACCCCCATTTCATGAATAGCCCCCATGAAGAGGATAACAATAGCGCCCCCATGAATATATCCCCTTACTATAAACTCTATCACCCCTATTGTTTCAATAAAAAATGTAATCCGGCGCCATTCATATACGCCCCCTGCGGCCTCTACAATAGCCTTACCCTCCCTTGCAATAAGCTACGCCATAACTCGTTCCTCAACACGGACAACCCCATTAGCCTAAGGCTCCTACGACAACCCCACCCCTGCCCAAAAAACAGCCATACCGCTGCCCCCTACAACAACCATACCGCTCTGCCCCTACAAACAGCCATACCGCTGCCCCCTACAAACAGCCATACCACTCTGCCCCTACAAACAGCCATACCGCAGCCCCCTACAACAGCCCTATCTAGCCTCTACGATAGCCCTTATCTCTTGAAAAGATCGAAGCATTTTTATTCTTTTCTCAATTATTTTCCGCCCACTTAAGACATGAAAAAAGCAACTTCCATTGATGCGCAAATGATCGCGCAATAAGAGCATTTGAAATGAGAAAATCTTACAACTTTCTTATTCCAATTAAAAAGGCTCAATGATCATTCAAAATATGACGATATATTCCATTTTTCATTGGGGATCTTGCAAGCCAATAGCTCAGAATATATTCATCAAAGCGCTTCTAAGACAGAGAGACAGCCGCTACTTTTGAGATCAAGCATTTTAATATTAATGAAAGCACTAACATTCCCTTGCAAGTTTGAGGTGTTGTTTTGTCAACAATCTTGTTAGCATGGATTGATTCTATAACTATGCGATATCAGCACAACTGCTCTTTATAAACAGCATAATGATACGCGCCATTTTACTTACAATTCTTTATAAGCCTTGCGTTATAGGCTTGTGGGGAAAAGATAAAGGAGAATCCTGTTGAATATAGCAATTATTTTGGGGTCTGTGCGTCAACCTTCCTTAACAAGAACTTTAGCCAGTTATTTAGCGGATTGCCTCATAAAGCGGGGTGCATCACTTCATTGGGTTGATTTGCGTGAACAGCCCTTGCCGATGACAGATCCCGATTATCATCAGCAGGTAGAGGCTAATCCAAGTGCTGCGGTCCGTGAGTTTGTCAAAACCATTGCCGCGGCTGATGGCGTTATTCTAGCAAGCCCTGTTTATCAAGGATCTTATTCGGGTGTTTTAAAAAATGCTCTTGATAATTTGAGCTATAATGCCTTTTTAAATAAACCTGTTGGACTTATCTCTCATGGGAGTACGGCCAAAAAATGCGCACAACCGTGTGAGCATTTAGTGCCGGTGGTGCACACGCTTTATGGTTATACACTCCAATGTCAAATCGCCTCTTCCAACGAAGATTTTTCCTCAGATGATGAAGGTCGTACTTGGAAAGTTATAAGTGAAGAGGTACAAACACGTTGTGAAAGACTTGCTGATGAAATGTACACATTTTTAAAGCAAAGAGGTGGGATTTAAAGTAATAAGGGAGGGGGCATGAAAAAAAAGGATGCGCACTATCGTTATTTAGTGGTAGGGGGCACAGGGATGCTTGCCCCTTTGTATCAATCACTAGAGCCGCAAAAAGTGATTATTGCTGCACGCTTTCTTTCCCATAAAGTCCAGCTTGAGGCATTGCACAACAAACAGTTGTGTGTGTCGTTGGATTATGATTGTGCGGCATCAAAGGCGCAATTTTTAGAAGCTGTGAAGCAATGGCATGATCTAAAATATTGCATATTATGGATTCATTCGCCCGCCTATGCATTTTCTTGCGCATTAATTGAGCAGTTGGCTCTTTTGCCTAAACCGCCATGTATTCTTCATATTTTTGGTTCCAACACGCATGATCAAATGATCCTCGAGTGCGCGCGCAAAAACAAGGTTGATTTTATCCCCATTCAATTAGGACAAAAAACAACGCCCAAAGGTTTACGATGGCTGACCCATAAGGAGATAAGCCAACAGGTACTGGATGCCATAAAAAACCATATGAATAAACAAAACTTATGATCAAGACCTCTGCTTTGCAAAGAAGCAGTGCCCCTTCAATCTCTATCCATACCCGAACACCCTCTTGAATAGCCCATACTCTCTTACATCATAGGCTTTGAGAACGAACAATCCCCCTCCCTTACGCCTCTAAACAGCATGCCTATATCAACAGCTTCAAAACCAAACGTTTTTCTAACCCTTCTCACACGGGCTTATCCCCCTCTCACAACCATCACAGCTCTTGACCAACCACACACCTTTTTACAGTTCCACGTTTTTTACGATTTTGCAAATTTACAGAAAACAAGCAAACTGCCGATAAACCGCCCCATTAAAGCCTATCACCAGCCTATCATCAGCCTATTACAAACCTATCATCAGCCTATTCATTGCCATTAGTCCTTTCCCCCAGAGATCAGCGTAAAATGAGAAAAACAATCGATGCCCTCCTCCCAAGCCGTGAAGAAATGGCATGATCTAAAACTTACGCCTCCCCCATGACACGAGCACTACATGCGCTTTTTCAGCGCTGCGTTTAATTGTTTGGTAACCTTGTAATAAGAGATCAAACGCTTGATAAAGAAATATACAGTGCCACACGCGCACTTTATTTTCCTTATCTTTTCAACACCATTCCACACACACTTCCCTTTTCCCCCAACGCCCTCCATTACCCCAATTCCCCAATCCCCCATTCCAATGACACATTGCACAATCCAACCTTTACACCTCCATTGGCACCCTCTTTACCCCATATCCTCCCCACAACCGTCACAGCCCTTGACCAATCACACACCATTTTACAGTTTCACGTTTTTACGATTTTGCAAATTCACAGAAAACAACAAACTTCCGATAAACCGCCCCATTAAAGC
>NZ_JBHIOI010000038.1:0-9137 GCF_042195415.1 Bartonella sp. CE47NXGY
CCAGAGGATATGGAATATAAATACCGTTATGATATCCACGCAAATGAGATTGTCTTGCTAGCCTATTACATAGCAGCCATTAATATCGAAGCAACCTATCATGGTCTTATGAAAGGAAATTATATCCCTTTCAAGCATATTGGTTTGACTGATACGTTTCGAATGATTGAAAAACAAGATCTTATGGAAGGTATACTCAAAGAAAACAGTGAATATTTGGAACATCAGAAAAATTTGACTATCGAAGTTATCTTCGGCAACCCGCCTTATTCAACTGGTCAAAAAAGTGCTAATGATAATGCGAAGAATACCCCTTATCCCATATTAGATAATCGTATCAGTGAAACTTATGCTGCTCAATCTGAATCAATCAATATGCAAGCACTTTATGATAGCTATATACGAGCAATTCGATGGGCTAGTGACCGTATAAAAGATTGTGGTATTATTGGTTTTGTGACAAACGCAGGGTTTATTAATGCATGTTCTTTAAATGGTTTAAGAAAATGCCTCGTTAAGGAATTTAGCAGCCTTTATATTTTCCATTTACGGGGTAATCAACGAACCTCTGGAGAACTTTCGCGAAAAGAAGGTGGTAAGATTTTTGGTTCTGGATCACGGGCTCCCATAGCTATCTCTATTCTCATAAAAAATCCAGAATCTCAACAGCGTGGGAAAATATATTTCCGTGATATTGGAGATTATCTCACAAGAGAAAAAAAGCTTAAGACAATTAAAAAATTTGGTAGCATTGATGGTATTACACAGAGCAAACAAGGTTGGCAAATAATTATACCGGATAAGCATAATGATTGGCTTGGTCAACGTGATGACAGTTTCAAGACATTCCTAGCTTTAAGTGATAAGAAACCTCATAGTAAAAAACTGTTTGAGATTTATTCTTGTGGTCTAAAAACCAATCGTGATGCTTGGGCATACAATGCAAGCAATGAAACTCTCGCGAAGAATATGAGTAATATGATTACTTTCTACAATAGTGAAGTGGAGCGTTTTAATGGTGTTTATACACATGATAACGGTAAAACACGTACTAAAACTGTAGATAATTTTGTTAATGCCGATGAAAGCAAAATTAGTTGGAGTATTAATCTTAAGAAACATTTAACTAAAGGAAAGATTTTTGAATTTGAAGATACATGCCTTATTCAAAGCCTATATCGTCCTTTTACACAACAATGGCTCTATTACAATCGTGCCTTTAATGAAATGGTTGCCCAAATTCCATGTATATTTCCAATGGGGCAAGCGGTTGAAAATAGAGTAATACAAATTACAGGTACGGGAGCAAAGAAAGATTTTTCTGTTATTATGACTAAGAATGTGCCTGAATTTCAAGTGATGGAGAATAGTCAATGCTTTCCAAGATATATCTATGAAGATGCTACGGTTTCAAAAAGTAAAAGTGAGAAACAAACCCTTTTATTTACAGACTCTATAGAGGAAAACAAAACTGTTGGTTTACAGAGGCGTGATGCCATTACTGATGAAGGATTAGCCCATTTTCAAGCGGCTTATCCGAATGAAAAAATCACTAAAGATAATTTGTTCTATTACGTCTACGGATTGTTACATTCGGAAGATTATCGTGCTCGTTATGCTGATAACCTCTCTAAAGAATTGCCTCGCATCCCTTGTGTAAAAAGCGCTGAAGATTTTTGGAAGTTTGTTAATGCTGGACATGAACTAGGGCATTTGCACGTGAATTATGAAACTGTAGAGCCTTATCCAGTGACCTTTAAAAAGGGTAATCCAAAACAAACAGAGATCTCTAATCCAGAAAAGTTTTATTACGTTACAGAAATGAAATTCGCAAAAATTAAGAATAGTAAGGAAAAGGATAAATCGACTGTTATTTACAATAGCAATATTACCATAACAGATATCCCTCTTAAAGCTTATGAGTATATCGTCAATGGCAAGCCTGCTCTTGAATGGGTTATGGGGCGTCAATGCGTTAAGACTGATAAAAAGAGTGGTATTGTCAATGATGCCAATCGCTATGCTGTTGAAACCGTTGGCAACCCTGCCTACCCTCTAGAGTTATTTCAGAGGGTTATTACCATAAGTTTAGAGACAATGAAAATCGTTAAGAACCTACCAAAACTAGAGATTAGAGAAACTGAATAACTTATAAAGCATGCTCACATAATGGGCATGCCAATCTTATTAAATCCGCTTATGTATTAGTTTAACTAACAGTCTATTTTATCATCTGTTATGAGATAAACTAAGATAGGAAATAATTACGTTATCAAGATCTCTTTAATGGACTTTTGTAAATTCTTTAAACGTATCATCTTGTGAGTTGATTACCTATAATCTTAAAAGGAATAATTTATCATGCGTTATTCTAAAAAGAAACCATTTGCACTTTTAGATACTCTTATTTGGATTGCTTTAAGACTTTTAAGAAATCCACTCTTAAATAGAATTAGATTTTTTTACATTGCCTTTAAAAGATTATACCGTAATCTAAAATGATAGCTTTATTGTTTTCAAAAGCTTTGTTTAAAGAGGATTATGTATATTCATTTTCTTATATTACTTATAGGTTTTGAAGGTTTCTCAAACCCCCAAAACCCCTACAAAACATATAGCATTAGTTGAGTTTACAGGTTGTATTTTGATATAGGTTGTTTTTTTTGGAAACTTGATAAAAGTTAACATATTGAAATATAATAAAATTTTATTTTTTATTGAAAAATATGTAAAGGGGGGGGCGTAAAAAGCACCTCCAAAACCCCCAAAAAACCCTAAACCTCCAAAACTCATAACCATAATGGTCTTGATAGCATTTCTTATGAGTTACAAGCTATCTTTTGAAAGGCTTAAAGGATCATATGCTTTTCATAAAGCACATTTTAATCACTCACTAAAATCATAAGATTCGTCTGTTAAATAAACTGACATAACCGATAAAATAGACAAAAGCCCATTAAAAGAGATTTTTATAATCTATGGAATAATTTTATAGATCTTTTTTTATAGGTTGTTTCATTAAAATCTTGCACCAAAACCATGATCAGAACCCCACCACTTCAGTTTCTCAACTAGTGATCAAGGCTTTGGAGCGCGTCTTATTTTCTAAATTTCTGAAATCTTTTTGATATTTTTTAGGTGCTATTTCTTGTCTTTTTTTCCGATAAAATTGACTATTTTCTCTTTCCACGAGCGGGATTGCTCCTTGCTGATAACCTCTTGTTGATCATCAAACTTTTCTGCCACCCGTTCAATCAAAGCGTAGCTCACTTGCTTCACCTTTGCTACTTCTTTGGCTAAAGCTAATGCACGTTCAAGGTGGTTTTTGTTGGTGCTCTCGTCAAAGCCTAGGTGATCACCTGCCGTAAAGCTTTTCTGATAAGATTGTAAGGTCTCAACATCACCCAATAAAGCAAGAGCGCCAAGATGAAGTAAAGCATAATCCGTATCGTTTGCTTTAGACGTGGCGCCTTTTTCCCAAGGAGCAGTGCCATAATCAGAGCGAAGTCTTTTAGAAAGGTCAATGTCTGTTACCGCCCATTTTAGCGCGTCATCAAGTGCTTGCTTTAAGCGATCCGCAGTAACTTCTGGTTCAAAGATTTCTAAACCCTTGGCTTCAAAATTAAGCTGTATATCTGGAATATCTTCCGTGTAGGTAGGATCAATGAATTTACAAGCGGTGGAAAGAATGCCCGTGCTAATCATAAAGGCGCTATCAAATTGTGGGTAATCTTTGGCAATTTCGTCGTTATAAAGAATGTCTACTTCACGATCAGCCAATTGATAGCTTGCCATATGGTCATTCTCATTGATTTTCTCGGTTGACCATCCTAGACTTTTTAAAAGTGCATGAGCACTTTCCATGGTGAGACGATCATCAGTGTCATCCGCTTCATCCACTTCCTCTGCCACTTCAACAGAAGTTGTTTTAGAAGCAACAGATGCTGTTTGCGGATCCAAGCTTAAAATCGGAGCGTTTTTAGGAAAACCAGTCCGATAACGGCGTGCAAGAGCAAGGACGTTATCAATAATATGTGCTATGTTTTCCCTTATCAAAGCTGAAAAGTTTTTATCCTTCAAACTTTCCTTATAAAATTTGAGTTTTTCAACATCCCCAATAAGAATAAGTGCAATAAGGTGCAACTTCGCAAAATCATATTCACTGTCTGGGGACAAAGCCGCATAATCATAGATGATTTGATTCACATTTTGTCGATCAGCCCAGCACAAAATATCCGCACTGATCTGTTTCAGCTTGCCTTCATCCAATTCAGTACTAGAAACTGCATAAACTTCTTCTGATTCTTTAAGAACGGTATATTGGGGAGTATTGATGAAAATAGATCGATAAGCTGTAGAAAAACCAAGTGTTGAAAGAGAAACCTTGAAGGTAACAAATGGTGTCTCTCCTTTTTTATCAAGGTCGTACACTATATTAATGATACGATCTTTCGTTATAAAATAAGCATTGCAATTGTAATTTTTATCACGATAGACTGTCCAGTCCATCCTTTTTAAGTCTTCAGAAACTGTATTAAGAAAAGACAAATCTTGTAAACTAAGACGATCATCTATAGCTTTTCGCTCATTAAGGATTTTCAGATATTCTTCAGCAAATTGAACGGCATGGTTAATATATCTCTCTACTTCACGGTCATCCAAAATCTCAGAAATCTTACCGGCTTCTAAAAAATTTTGATAAGATTTCAGAACATCAATTTGACCTGTCAATGCTAAACAAGCCAAATGCCAGACTATACGTATATTGTAGCTATACTTTTGAACACGTGTTTTGCTTTCTATTGATGCTTGTAAATCTTGGGCACGTGCCCACTGTATTATCCGCTCAGAGATTTTGATAAGCTCTTGCTCATCTAATGTCTCTACACAAATATCAATGCCTTTACCAAAACCACTAAAAACCCCCCCCCCAATCGTATTAAAAGAATTATAAATATTTTTAGGAGAAACACACCAATATTCCTTACTATAGTGAATACAATTGCAAGCGACAGAAATCATTTCATTAGATATTTCAGCTTCAATACGGACATTGTAATTATCATGAAGACGTATAAAACCAAAATCAAATTGAATAAAGCGGTCGGGCAAAATCAACCACATTTTTCCAGGTTCCGTTGAAAACCACCCTTGTGTTTTAAGAACGCGCATTGCTGCTGTGAGACTTATCGAGCGCTGTTTTGGCTTCTTGCGCGTTAGAATATCGTCTAATTCCCCATTTTTATAGGCCTGTGCAAAAAAAAGCAGGCGATCATCCGATGTCATTGTTTTATAATCAGCAAATTCTGGCACAGATAGTTTTGGGGTAGATCTATCACTCCTTAAAGCCTCCATATCACCAAGTAATGCTTGTGCAACGGCAGAATGATTAGTAGCTTCCTCGCACAACTTTTTTTCAATATCCTGTGCTTGCGCCCATGCAATCACTTTGTTTAAAGCGGTTGTGATATGGCTTTCGGAAAGATCCGGAGCTTTAACATTAAAATCCTCCTTCGCGTAAAACAGCACATCTCCATATTTACGCTGTGATTTTTCACCTCTAGAATATTCCCAGCCAAGACAATAAGCAGCGGTGGTGAGATCAGCCGAAAGCAAAAACTCTTTGCCTCTCTCTCCATAATTTTTTACACCATAGCCAATGCCAATAATGCGATCGGGAAGATGATAATGCGCAAAAGTATCACCCACGTTATCACGATAAGGCTCCCAGCCCAGTCTTTTTAAAATTTCTGTGACATCTTTGGTTTGCATCATCATTCCCCCAGCATGATCTGTAATTCTTTTACATAAAAATTACTTATGTAATACTTAGGCTCTCTAGAAAGACTATATATTTCCTCACTATCAATTTCACCTCTTCCATAGTTTTTTCCAAAAACTCTTGTAAAAAGGGATAGGTTGCGGAGTGGGAGTGTTCTCAATCTTTTCAATCGGTTGGTCACCATCAAGTATCTCTTCTCCCGCGTGTACTTTAATTCTTTTGCAAAGGAATTCATAAAAATTACTGGCGTAATATTCGCAATTATCCAATGGATACATAACATAGATTGGACATTCTCCATCCCTAAACTGCGTATAATCAAAGTAAAATGTCTCACCAAAATCAGTTCTACTGACAACAAGCTGTTCTAATGTCGCAAAACCATGTTTCCTATGATATAAGTTTTTATGCACAATATCACCAGCAGGATGATCCTCAAAACTTGCGTTATAAATGCTAAAAATTTCCTCATAACCAATTTCTCCTCCCTTATAATTTTTTAAAAAATCCTTATAAGAAGTTGTAAATTGTAAACCGAGAGCTTTCTCCGCCTTTTCAATCTGTAGATCATCAACCGCATTTTTTGCAGTACCAAAATTGATAATATCATTATATTTATCAATTAATACTGCAACATCATCTAAAGTGTAGGTTTTCATAGATGATCCTCAAAACGTGCGTTATAAACGCTCCATATTTCCTCTATCAATTTCACCTCTTCCATAGTTTTTTCCAAAAACTCTTGTAAAAAGGTATAGGTTGCGGAGTGGGAGTGTTCTCAGTCTTTTCAATCGGTTGTTCACCTTCAGGTATCTCTTCTCCCACGTGTACTTTAATTCTTTTGCAAAGGAATTCATAAAAATTACTGGCGTAATATTCGCAATTATCCAATGGAAACATAACATAGATTGGACATTCTCCATCTCGAAACTGCGTATAATCAAAGTAAAAGGTTTCATCAAAATCAGCTTCACACACGATAAGCTGTTCTGCTGTCACAAAACCACGTTTTCTATCATTTAAGTTCTGAAAAACAATATCACCAGCAGGAATACCCATAGGATTATCATAAAGACTATAGATTTCTTCACCACCAATGTCCCCGCCTTTACAATGTTCTAAAAAACTCTTGTAAGACGATGTAAATTGTAAACCGAGAGCTTTCTCCGCCTTTTCAATCACGAAATCACCAACTGCATCATCTTCAGTACCAAAATTGATAATCTCTTCATCATATTTATTCACTTTATCAATTAATACTGCAACATCATCTAAAGTATAGGTTTTCATAGATGATCCTCAAAACGTGCGTTATAAACGCTCCATATTCCCTCTATCAATTTCACCTCTTCCATAGTTTTTTCCAAAAACTCTTGTAAAAAGGGATAGGTTGCGGAGTGGGAGTGTTCTCAATCTTTTCAATCGGTTGATCACCATCAGGTATCTCAGCTCCCACGCTTTCTTTAATTCTTTTGCAAAGGAATTCATAAAAATTGCTAGCGTAATATTCGCAATCCTCAGATGGAAGCATGACATAAAGTGGGCATTCTCCATCCCGAAACTGCGTATAATCAAAGTAAAAGGTTTCACCAAAATCAGTACTACTCACGACAAGCTGTTCTGATGTTGCAAAACCACGTTTTCTATAATAATTTAAGTTTTGACAAACAATATCATTAAAAGGAAAATCTACACAATCTTCATAAAGACTATAGATTTCATCACCACCAATATCTCCCCCTTTATAATTTTTTAAAAAACTTTTATAAGAAGATGTGAATTGCAAACCGAGAGCTTTCTCCGCCTTTTCAATCCATATATCATCGACAGCATTTTCTGCAGTCCCAAAACTGACAATATCACTATCATATTTATCAACTTTATCAACTAATTCTATAACATCATCTAAGGTATAGGTTTTCATAGATGATCCTCAAAACGTGCGTTATAAACGCTCCATATTTCCTCTATCAATTTCACCTCTTCCATAGTTTTTTCCAAAAGCTCTTGTAAAAAGGGATAGGTTGCGGAGTGAGAGTGTTCTCAATCTTTTCAATTGGTTGGTCTCCATCAGGTATCTCTTCTCCCGCGCTTTCTTTAATTCTTTTACAAAGGAATTCATAAAAATTGCTAGCGTAATATTCGCAATCTTCAGATGGAAGCATGACATAGAGTGGGCATTCTCCATCCCGAAACTGCGTATAATCAAAATAAAAGGTTTCACCAAAGTCTGTTCTACTAACAACAAGCTGTTCTGGTGTTGCAAAACCATCTTTTCTATCATTTAAGTTCTGAAAAACAATGTCATTAACAGAAACACCTATAGGATACTCATAAAGACTATAGATTTCATCACCACCAATGTCCCCGCCTTTACAATGTTCTAAAAAACTCTTGTAAGACGATGTGAATTGTAAACCGAGAGCTTTCTCCGCCCTTTCAATCACGAGATCATCAACTGCGTCATCTTCAGTACCAAAATTGATACGATCGCTATACTTATCAACTAATTCTATGACATCCGCTAAGGTATAGGTTTTCATAGATGATCCTCAAAACGTGCGTTATAAACGCTCCATATTTCCTCTATCAATTTCACCTCTTCCATAGTTTTTTCCAAAAACTCTTGTAAAAAGGGATAGGTTGCGGAGTGGGAGTGTTCTCAGTCTTTTCAATTGGTTGATCACCTTCAGGTATCTCTTCTCCCGCGCTTTCTTTAATTCTTTTACAAAGGAATTCATAAAAATTACTTGCGTAATATTCGCAATCTTCAGATGGAAGCATGACATAAAGTGGGCATTCTCCATCCCTAAACTGTGTATAATCAAAATAAAAGGTTTCACCAAAAGCAGCATCACAAACGATAAGCTGTTTTGGTGTTGCGAAACCACGTTTTCTATCATTTAAGTTTTGAAAAACAATATCATCAAAAGGAACACCTATAGGATGCTCATAAAGACTATAGATTTCATAACCACCAATGTCCCCGCCTTTATAATGTTTTAAAAAAACTTTATAGGAAGATGTGAATTGTAAACCGAGAGCTTTCTCCGCATTTTCAATCACGAGATCACCAACCGCATTTTCTTCAGAACAAAAATTGACAATATCACCTTCATATTTATCAACTAATTGTATAACATCATCTAAGGTATAGGTTTTCATCAATTATTCTCCATCAATTATTCTATAAATCTCTGTTTTTTCTCTTTTCATCAACCGTAGAGCATTACTACCGATGCTCTTGTCCCCATCTGTCAAAATTTAGACCTATAATGCCCCATTTCATATTGATTATTCCTCCTAAACTACTGTTTTTTTGTTCTCCATGCCCATTGCCGTATTCTTTCCAATA
>NZ_JBHIOI010000039.1:0-3843 GCF_042195415.1 Bartonella sp. CE47NXGY
GCCTTTTTCATATTTTTGGATTTGTTGGAAACTGACACCTAAATAGCTTCCTAATTCTTTTTGGGAAAGTCCCATGGAAATGCGTCTATGACGAATTCTTTTGCCTATCAGAATATCGATAAAATTTGGATTTTTGGTTTGCACTTCAAGCCCCCCTCCGGTTGCGAGCGCCCTCGCATTGGTATTCCGGGAGTCAAAAATACTGAACCTAAATCAGCTTTTTGCTTTTAGTGCTCATCGCACCTGGACATAGCAAAAACTCCCGGAATTCCGGGATACCCACAAAAGTGGGATAAATTCATGTTTTAGGTTTCGGGTTTTTGATCCCCTATTGATCGTTGCGTAGACGACCAAAATTACAGTATTCATTTATAAGGCAATTTCAGAAAATTGGCAAGAGAAATCAAAATAATCTCAAAGTCTATAAGATTGGGTACTTTTTAAAAAAGTGCGAAATATGGATTATAAATCGCGTCTTTTGCTTAATCAGAAATGTCGATAAAATTTGGATTTTTAGTTTGCACTTCAAGCCCCCCTCCGGTTGCGAGCGCCCTCGCATTGGTATTCCGGGAGGTTGGATTCACTGAACTTAAACAGTCTCTTGTTTTTAGTGCTTAAAGCACTTGGACATAACAAAAGCCCCCGGAATTTCCGGGATAGCCATAATTGTTTATGTGTTAAGTTTTAAGGAATCCAACTCCTTATTGACCGCTGCGTAGACGACCAAAAAACACAGGCCAATTCATAAAGTAATTTCAGGAGATTGGCAAGAAAAATCAATATCCCATAAAATGGCGTGATTTGGAGGGGTGTGGAGTGCTGGTTTGAATTTGACTTAAGGGGGTATATGAATGGAATAATATTAATTGTTACTCTTTTGCTTAATCAGAAATCAGCCACAAGATTGCTTTTTGTTTTTTCGGCTGGAGCTCTCTAAAATTTTTCAAAAGTGAATGTTCTTTTTCGCTGTATGTTTCTTGATCATAGTGTGAGGCATGTGTTGAAAGATTTTCTTTTGTGGCAATGTCTGCATAAAAAAAGTTTACGGGAACTTCTAGTTTTTGAGCGATTTTGAGTAAACATCCTACGCTTACACGATTTAAGCCTTTTTCATACTTTTGGATTTGTTGGAAACTGACACCTAAATGGCTTCCTAATTCTTTTTGGGAAAGCCCTATTGAAATGCGTCTGTGGCGGATTCTTTTGCCTATCAAAATGTCGATAAAATGTGGATTTTTAGTTGGCACTTCAAGCCCCCCTCCGGTTGCGAGCGCCCTCGCATTGGTATTCCGGGAGTCAAAAATACTGAACCTAAATCAGCTTTTTGCTTTTAGTGCTCATCGCACCTGGACATAGCAAAAACTCCCGGAATTTCCGGGATAGCCATAAAAGTAGGCTCAATTGTACGCTAGGGTTTAGGGCTTGTCTTTCCTCTTGATCGTTGCGTGGACGATCAAAATATCTCTTTAAGTGATAAAGTAATTTCAGAAGATTGGCAAATGAAAATAGTTTTTATTTATAAACTTTATTTTTTAATGAGAGGCTTTCCGCCTCTCAAACTCTCCGGAACGCTCACCAAAATCATGAGATCAGACCGTTCTATCAAACTTATGTAAATGTGATCATTTCTGATTAAATATACTGTTGATTTCCTGCTTCTTTGAGGCTGGTTTCACCAAAGTTACAGGACATTGGCCAGAGCCTTCCTCTCCACAGGCTGATACGGTGGAACTCACCGCCAAGTTTTTTAAATTAATCGCGGCATTAATGTCTCGATCATGGTGTGTACCACAATGAGAACATCTCCACTCACGTATGCTAAGAGGTAATTGTTCAATCTTACATCCGCAATGATGGCAGATCTTACTGCTCGCATACCAACGATCTGCAATAACAATCTGTCGACCATAGCGTGCCGCCTTATATTCCAATTGACGGCGAAACTCGAAAAAACTTTGATCTGCAAGGGCACGCGATAAATGCTGATTTTTCAGCAAGCCTTTTACATGAAGATCTTCGAGACAAAATGTACCAAAACGCTGAATTAAATCTGTTGTAATCTTATGCAAATGATCTGTTCTGATATTGCTTATTCGTGCATGAAGCTTAGCGAGTTTTTGTTTCTCCTTATAACGATTGCTCGAGCCTTTTTGCTTACGGCTTAGCTTTCGTGATAAGCGTCGTAAACGATTTAGCAAAGCCTTATAAGGTTTAACGCTTCTTATGGTTTCTCCTGTCGAAAGCGTTGCAAGTGCATTGATGCCCAAATCAAGACCAACAATAGCTTGGTTCTCGCTCAGTGGCTCTTGATTATTGGTTTCAACGCTAAGACTTACAAACCACCGATCCGCTTTACGGCTAATGGTTACTGACAAGATCTTTCCTTGAAATCGCAATTGTTCTCGCAGACGAACCCAACCAAGTTTGGGAATTCTTATCTTGGAACCTTGCAACTGTACTTGATCATTGGTTAAAGTAAAACGATCGTGCACTCCTTTCTTTCTCAAAGTGGGATATCGGCTTCTTCCTGAAAAGAAATTCTTAAAAGCCATACCCAATTGAATAATTGCCATTTGTGGAGCATTTTTAGTGACTTCCATTATCCATGGAAATTGTTCTCGTTTTAGAGAATTGAATTGTCTACGTAGCGCATAGTCATTAGGCTTTGTAAATTATTATCTTTCTCCATGCTTCATATTGCTGCTGCCATTCCTTCAGTGCCCAATTATAAGCAAAGCGCGCGCAACCACTGGCTCGAGCCATGTAGCTTCGTTGTTTATTGTTTAAGTCTAGAGCTATTTTGTGAGCAAGAATCATTGCGATGCTTCTACAGCTTGACGAACATTCTCTAATAACTTTTGATTTTTTCTCGAACGACTTCCATAAAGACGAGCACTGAAGACAGTAATAATTTCTAAAACATCTTTGGTTAAATCTTCTTCAAAACTGCTTTCTTCTCCTTGATTGAGAATGACAACCTCAACTTGTTTGGCTTCACAAATGGCGAAGACCAATTCCGCACCAAAGCGCAATAAACGATCTTTATGCGTAATCACCAAACGACCTATTTCATTTTCAATGAGAGCATCCAACAAACGTTTAAGACCTTTTTTACGATAATTCATCCCTGACCCTAAATCAGAGATGAGTTCATAAGTCCACCTTGGCTTGCGCAATAAAGCTCGAGAACCTGTTTTTGTCGCTCTAAATCGTCTTTTTGATCATGGCTCGATACACGCGCATAAGCAATGGCTTTTCTTTGTGACAGTTCTCTCGAATGAAAAAGCTCAGGTCTAAGCTTGGATAGGTCATAACGACGGTGTCCTCCTGCCGTATGCTCAGAAATAATTTTGCCTTCACCTTCCCAACGGCGCAAAGTGCTAATCGAAACACCCAAAACTTGAGCGGCCTTACCTATCCCAATAAATCTATCCATAATGTATATTATTACAAAGATATAAATAGATTACAAGTAAGCTGTTAAAGCCCGCGTTTAATGAGGGGACTAACAATCCTAGGTTCTTAAGGTCAAGGAGACCATTACATGGCGCCTAACGGCGTCCTTGACCCCCAGAACTTAACGGCTTGTTTTGTCCCTCTCACGCGGCTCCGAAATCATGATTAGAAGGGGAGCTTATAGGGGGAGTGATATCAGGCATATCAATTTATCAAGGTGTTTTTAGAGTGTATGATGAGTATTTTAGGCTGGATTTTTTTGTCGCGTTTGATGAAATAATCTCGTTTGAGGGGTGATCTGAAGTGCTTGGGGGAGATTGGCTAGGCAAGAAGCTGGGGTAATACTATTGTTTATAGAGTGGTGCGGTGTGGAAGTTTCATTTGGCT
>NZ_JBHIOI010000039.1:3943-6874 GCF_042195415.1 Bartonella sp. CE47NXGY
GGCAAGAAGCTGGGGTAATACTATTGTTTATAGAGTGGTGCGGTGTGGAAGTTTCATTTGGCTTTATTCTGTAAATACGTAAAAGCGTAAAAACGGAAATGTGTAAAAAAGGAAAAGGCTTTATGTCGTTAGAGGCGTTGTGGTTAATGGTACGCAATGTATAGGGATCGTGTTTTCGAAGGTAGGAAGAACAACATAAATGGAAAGAGTGGCTTAGAGGAAGCGTGTGAAGAGAGAGAAAATGGGGAAGGCTGTATGGGAAATGCGTAGAGTATGAAGTGTGGGGCAGTGAAGCATGTTGTGAATGGTGTGTGAAGAATGGAGAAGGTTTTTGAGAAAAGGAAGGGCTTCTGGCGTGGGGGGAGAGTGGTGTTTATCTGAAGGGCGCATGTTTAAGGTGTGGAAGGTGAGGAAAAGTTGGAGAGAGGATGATTGTGAGTAAGTTGTGGAGGGATTAGTCAGAGGTGTTGGGAAAATGCTTTAGGGGAAAAAATTAGCGTAATTTCTTGTCACACTGAAACCAAAATCATCATAAAAATTGAAGGAAATTAGCGGGTAAAATTGGTGAAAAAAAAGTTTTTATTCTTAAGGTGTGGGATGACGTTTTTTGAGAACATGAGAGAGTAAACTTGAAAAACCTTTCCCTTTTTGTGGAATTTTTATTCACAAACTTAAGAAAATAGGATATGAACGCTGGAAATAACGCGCAGCTTAACAAAATATGTGCACTGTAAAGGAAATGTTTGTTTATGTCAAAAGAAGAAGTTTTAGAATTTTCTGGTATCGTTACTGAACTCTTACCTAACGCGATGTTTCGTGTGAAACTGGAAAATGATCATGAAATTATTGCCCATACCGCTGGTAGAATGCGGAAAAATCGTATACGGGTGTTGGCCGGTGATAAAATCATGGTGGAAATGACACCTTATGATTTGACAAAAGGGCGTATTACATATCGCTATAAGTAGCCTCGTGGGTGGCTTGCACTTTTTTCTAAAAGCTATCATATTATTTCTATTATTTTTTAACAGTTTTTTAGTTTGCTTTTCATGAGTGAAAAAAGGGGAGTGTTTGAAGAGCCTTGAAAAACTGTAAAATCGATGCGGAAAAAGGATAAGGAGATCAATAGCGCTTAAAAGGGAGGCTAAAGGGGCGCTTAAAAGGGGGCGCTAAAGGGGGCGAGAGGGAAGTCAATTGTGAAGGGGTGGAAATGAGAAATATAAGAGAGTGGGGGGAAAAACGTTTGGCAGATACTCTTACAGAAGAAATTCATTTGGTGCTTGCCTCCGCTTCGCCAAGGCGTTTAGCGCTCTTGGCACAAATAGGGATTGATCCCCAGCAGGTTTATGCAAGCGATATTGATGAAACGCCAAAATTAAAAGAACATCCTGCAAACCTTGCCAAACGTTTGGCAAAAGAAAAAGCACTGAAAGCCCAAAAAATTTTGCGCTGGTACAGTCAGAATGGTCAAGACGAGTTGCAGAATGGTCAAGAAAAATTACCTGGACAGAAAATGATTATCTTGGCGGCTGATACCGTGGTGGCTGTTGGGCGGACCATTTTCCCCAAACCAGAAAGCGAGGATGAGGCTTATGAATGTTTACGATACCTTTCTGGGCGTTCGCATAAGGTCTATGGTGCCATTTGTGCGCTCAATGAACGTGGAAAAATAACCGTAAAATTGGTTGAAAGTCGTGTTCGCTTTAGACGCTTAACCTCTGCCATGATGAAGGCTTACCTTGCTTCAGGAGAATGGCAAGGGAAAGCAGGTGGCTACGCTATCCAAGGAAAAGCAGGGGCTTTTGTTGTCCATATCACGGGTTCTTATTCTAATGTTGTGGGATTGCCTTTGGCTGAAACAGCCGATCTCTTGACCGCTTATCACTATCCACTTTTCACTCACTGGGCTGAACAAACGCATTAGAAAAACTTTAAGGTAAGATCAATGCAAGGTGAAAAGCAACAAAAAGAGAAAAGCAAAAATGAAAAAAAAGCAACAGAAGAAAAGTTAATGAAGAAGCCAATGACAAAGGTGTGCCAAGAACAAAAAGAGCTAAATTTGCAAAAAGAGACCCGTCCTCCACATCCTTGTCCTATTTGTGGTCAGATGTCACAAAAATCTTCTTATCCTTTTTGTTCCACACGGTGCCGAGCTATTGATCTTAATCGTTGGCTTTCAGGCTCTTATATTTTACCACCCCCACCACAAGTAAGTGATGAAGAAGAATAAAGAGTTCTCTTGAGAAAGAACGCTAAAGCGTTTTTTTTGTGTGGAAACTGAAGGGGAGGCGCGCGGGATTATCGTAAATGTATTTAAGAGCTGGATTAACGGCTTGCTTATTATCGTCATTCGCAAAGACGCAGATTAAGTTCAATCAACGATGGAAGTTTTAATACATATCTAAGACTTATCTCCAGAGGTTTTGTTTACCATGGATAATTATAAATTGCTTTGTTGCATGAAGGTCGATGGAGCTTTGTTGCGTGAAAGTTGTTGGTGCCTTTAGGGTGTGAGGAAAAATTGATAGTCCAATCAGTATTGCTAACGAAAAAAGAGGGGTGCGTGTTTTGGTGCAAAGAGACGTGGTAATAAAAAGTTGCTTGTTGGAGCTTTGTTGCGTGAAAGTTGTTGGTGCCTTTAGGGTGTGAGGAAAAATTGGTCATCTAATCAGTATTGCTAACGAAAAAGAAGGGGTGCGTGTTTTGGTGCAAAGAGACGGGGTAACAAAAAATAGCTTGTTGGTGCTTTGTTGCGTGAAAGTTGTTGGTGCCTTTAGGGTGTGAGGAAAAATTGATCATCTAATCAGTATTGCTAACGAAAAAGAAGGGGTGCGTGTTTTGGTGCAAAGAGATGGGGCAGTAAAAAATCGCTTGTTAGTGCTTTGTTGCGTGAAAGTTGTTGGTGCCTTTAGGGTGTGAGGAAAAATTGAT
>NZ_JBHIOI010000039.1:6974-9011 GCF_042195415.1 Bartonella sp. CE47NXGY
TAAAAAATCGCTTGTTGGTGCTTTTGCTGGGTAATGGCGTGGTGTCATTTGGCGGTTGGATTGATTATATCGTGATTTTGACCGTATCTGTGTTCACGTGGAAAGCTGATCAATATGACGTCGCTTTTATTGGAGCGGCAACATTATTACCTGGTATCGTTCTGTCTAAGCCAATTGGAATGTTGGTAAGTCACCGTTCTATGATCCATTGGTTGCGGGCGTCACTGCTGTTACGGGCACTCTGTACTGTCGGTTTATTGATGGCGACGAGTCTGCAAGGATTTATTATACTGGCAGTTATTCGAGCGACATTCAACAGTCTAGCCATGCCTGCAATTTCCGTTCTCAGTGCAAATTCGGTGCCTGAAAACGGACGGACTCGTTACTATTCTGTGCTTAACATGATCAATAGCGCGGCAAAGATGATAGGACCTGCTTTGGGGAGTGCTCTGTCTGTACTTTTATCAGATACCTATACTTTATTGTTTTCTGGATTTTTGACATTGCTAGGCTTTATGGTGTTTTGTTGTCTTGGTGCACAACCTGTCTCGTCGCTCATGATAAAAACAGCGAATACCATAAAATCAAAGCAGAGGCTTTATGGGACAACTTGGTATGCCTATGTGGCGGTGATGTTTGTGTATTTTGCCATGATCTTTATGGTGAATAATCAGTTGCCGGTTATTCTTAGTGCAATGAAAATGAATAAACAGGCTCTTGGGATGCTGGTATCGGCTTCGGCAATCGGTAATTTTCTCTATGGATTTTGGAGTGTGAAACAATCAAAGTATAAACCCCTTACAGGCAAAATATCAGAGTTGTTAATGCCGGCAATGTCAACAATGATTGGTTTTGTCATGATCTCAGTGTGCTTTTTTTACTTTGATTTACTCCGTATTGAGACTTTGTTGCTCTGTTTTTTCCTTATTGGAATGGTTAGCGCTTACTTTTCCATATCTTCTAATGTTTATCTGGTAAGCAATTTCAATGAACAGATTGGATTGGCTTCCGGATGGGTGCAGTCTATACAAAATTTAGCTATGTTGGTGGCGCCGTTTGTTGGAGCGTTTGTTTTAGGTCACACTTCGGCTGGAAAATTGTTCCTTCTTTCTGGATTGAGTGGATTATGCTGTTTATTGGCTATCAGGATATTGCTGAACCGTTCTTTGTTAATTGTTCGATCTCAATGATTGGCTCATCAATAAAACAAATGTTTTAAATCATTTTTCTGAGATTTAGAGGACGTGGAGATAATCCAACATAGAGCAGCTTTTTTGACGTTATAGGTTTAATCTTTGATTTTTACTTAAACGCTCATATGTTTTTTTCGGGGCTTTGCCTTCTTGATACGGTTCCACTGTCTCGTAAACGCAATAGGGGGCATGGTTTTGAGCGACAATGTCATTTTTGTTTAACTCCGCTTTGCTACAAATAGTCAAACTTAAAAACTCAGCTGCCAATCCTTAATCAGCTTGACTTGAAGCAATAATGGAAACAGAAAACGAGGAGCTATAGTGTGAATTATCTTATATGCCGTAAAATATCATTCTTGGAGGTATGGTGATATCAGGTATGGGAAACTTTAGGCAGGGGGTATGGTAATTGTTGTGCTTTTGCTTAATCAGAAATCAACCACAAGATTGCTTTTTGTTTTTTTGGTTGGAGGTCTCTAAAATTTTTCAAAAGAGTGTGTTCTTTTTCGCTGTATGTTTCTTGATCACGGTGTGGGGTATTTTCTTTTGTTGAGATATCTTCTTTTGTAGCAATGTCTGCATAAAAAAGCTTATAGGAACTTCCAGTTTTTGAGCGATTTTGAGTAAATACCCTACGCTTACACGATTTAAGCCTTTTTCGTATTTTTGGATTTGTTGGAAACTGACACCTAAATGGCTTCCTAATTCTTTTTGGGAAAGCCCTATTGAAATGCGTCTGTGGCGGATTCTTTTGCCTATCAAAATGTCGATAAAATGTGGATTTTTAGTTGGCACTTCAAGCCCCCCTCCGGTTGCGAGCGCCCTCGCATTGGTATTCCGGGAG
>NZ_JBHIOI010000040.1:0-8709 GCF_042195415.1 Bartonella sp. CE47NXGY
GTATTCTTGCTGCTTTAGCAAGTAGGAGGGTAAATGGCTGAGATTCGCGTTCATCAAGGTGATTTACCAAACTTAGACAATTATAAAACTGATGCCATTGCGATTGATACCGAGACTTTAGGATTACAACCCTATCGTGATCGTTTATGCGTTGTTCAGCTTTCTTCTGGAGATGGTACTGCTGACGTTATTCAGATTGCTAAAGAACAAAAGAGTGCACCAAATTTGATAAAATTGCTTGAGGATAACGCAATAACCAAAATATTTCATTTTGGGCGTTTTGATCTTGCTATTTTAGCGCATACATTTGGTGTTATGCCAGAGGCTATTTTTTGTACAAAGATTGCTTCGAAACTCACGCGCACTTATACGGATCGTCATGGCTTGAAAGAAATTTGTAATGAATTGCTGAATGTGAATATTTCTAAACAGCAACAATCTTCGGATTGGGCGGCAGAAACGTTATCACAGGCACAAATTGAATATGCTGCGTCGGATGTGTTATATTTACATCGTTTAAAGGTTATATTTGAAGAACGTTTAAGACGTGAAGAGCGAGAAAATGTTGCCAAGGCATGCTTTCAATTTTTGCCTATGAGAGCTAGGCTTGATCTTTTAGGATGGGCGGAAGTTGATATTTTTGCGCATAGCTAACTTTAAAATTGGCTTTTAAATAGAGTTAATTATTGATGTGAGAGGACAAAATGCTTGTACATTATGGGCGTTTTATCCTCTCATCTTTTCTGATAAGAATTATAATAAATTCTTAAGTGCTATTTCATTTGAAGTTTAGGCAATAAAAATACTTTTGCGAATCCATATTTTTTATTTTTGTAACAGCTTTTATTTGAAACAAAGCAATTTTGAGGAGAGGCTGGAAACATACGGTAGGTTGGAAGACTTAAATCTCTGAAACCGGTATACAGCCTAATTGGGGGAGAATATGAATGTGTAAATGTAAAAACCAAATCTCATCTTTACCATCATTTTTAATTCTGCTTTACGACTTTCAAAAGTATTTAAAGCAATGTCTGTTAAATAATAGAGATTACGCATTGCCTCATGTTTTTAATGGATTTACGTTCTTCGTGTAAAACAGAACGCCCTAAACGGAATATATTTGTGTTGCTAATTCATGTGCTTTTTGTAAAGAAACCGACACCCAAGTTCATTTTACGGTGGCGCTCATAAAAGATATAACAATAAAGCTTCCAATACCAATATAAAATCTATTGAACACTACCATCTTTATGCTTATGGAGTAACAAGCCGCTACCATCCACACAACTGTACCAATTCCCAATGTTGTGTAAGTCCTTAGCACTTGAGACGGTTCATAAGAGGCATTTTTAGTCTTTTTTTAGTGTTTTTTATCCACACAGCTCTCTCAACTTGTAACGTGCAAACAAATGGTTTTGATTGATTCAACATGAAAAAGATTTGGAATGAGAGAATCTTATGGTATTTAGGATTCTCAGTCAATATGGATAACGCTATATTATCATTATAAATCAGTATATTATATGAAGTTCGTATAGTTTATTATTTTCAGACGATACTTCGTGCCTTTATTTATTACTCAATAAGTAATTTCTATGTTGGCAGAGCAGGGCAATTTTCTTTTATTTTAAAATTAAAATGCTCCAAAGCTTTATTTTTAAGGATTCTCACTTTTTATCTATAAACATGCTATTTTTTCTGGAAATTTGCAATGAAGGCACTAGATAAAATCCATTATGAATATTTGATGAGGTTAAATTTATGAACATAAAATATTTTATTACAGCTTTTGCTACTTTTGCTTCAATCTCTATGGCTCAAGGTGCAAGTTTTTTAGCGTCTCAAAACCTTATACAGAGAGCATCTTCGGCTGTTCCTCCAATAGGTTTTTTTACTGGTGAACAGCTTCGCAAGTTATTATCTGAAGTTTTTCAGATAGAACTTTCTTGCACAAATAACAGCGAAAGCATAACAGCAGCTAAGTTAGTACCTGTGTTACATTCTGGTAAAAAAAGAGATCATTATCCTAAAAGAAGACTAGGGAAAAAAGGACGGCCAAACCTATTTGCACGAGGTCCAATGAGTTTTTAAAAAGTGAAAAAACAACATCAAGAAGTATAATATATGCTTTGAAGTTGAAAAAGAGGGATATTTTTTCTGCCAAATTCATGATTTTTAAAGCAAGGGGTGGGTTGAAAACTTTCAGAAAGATTTCTCATTTTTTCAGCTTTAAGGAGATTTCTATATAAGTTTTAATGTTTATCATACCGGTTGTCTGTCTTTAGGTATTTTTTTCAATTTCGTCTTGTAAAGGAGTATGAAATGATAGCCTACAAATAAGGCTGAATCTCTGAAAAAGACTTTACTATAAGGTTGAGAGAAGAAAAAAATGGTAAATATGTCAAAAAGGAATAAATGCCTAAATAAAAACAAAGAGCAAGCGTGATGAAATTGCATGTAATCTTGTTGCAGTCCATAGGGTAGTGGAGATCTTTTTCATGTGCGCTACAAGCGTTCTTTACAATGATGAAAAAATAATCAAAGTGCTATTCACATTTGGTTATGCGAAGGATGAAGCTAAAAACGTTGTTTGTATGAATTTAAATGGAACAGTTAGATTTAGCTGCTCTCAATATTGTAACGGTCTTCACTATTACAATATTGAGAGTATTAATAGGAAGCATTTTAGCTTTTAAATAGTTTTATTTATTCACACACTTGCTTGTTTGTGAGGTGCAGAGGGATGGTTTTGGTTTCTTTAATATAAAAAGGCTTAAGATAAGAGCATCGTCAATATTGCAGACGAATTAATATAAAAGATATTTTTTCATTGTAAATCAATATATTATATTTTTATGTCAATAGCACACGCTTTACACGGAGGGTACTGTGGCGCAGTTTTTTTATCAAAATGATAAAGGAGAGAAAACGTGAGGAAAAGAGACCATTTGTGCATGGGCATAGTTTTATTCTCATTTATTACAGATCAAGCAATTAAGGGTACTTTGATTGGCTTTTTGTTTTTTTTATAAGTGTATCATTTTTGCTACAGATATCTGAAGATGGGGCTCTATATGAAATGGTGTGTTCAAATAAATATTCAGCTATGGAGAGAAAATATGAATATGAAATGGTTAATAACAGCTTCTGCTTTCGCTTTTGTTTCAGCTTCAGCAGCACAAGCAGCAGATGTTATTGTTCCCCCAAGACCAACACCTGTTGCTCCCGTTATTGTTGCTCCAACTTTTTCTTGGACAGGTTTTTATGTTGGGGGCCAGATTGGTGGTTTTTCGGGTAAAACGAAAATGGATATTCTCAGTAATGGAAACAAGATTCCAGCGCCTGATGACCTTTTGCCTAAACTATCTGGTTTCATGGGGGGGCTTTATGCAGGTTCCAACGTTGATCTTGGTAATGGCCTTATTCTAGGTGTTGATACAGATATCATGTGGTCTAATAAAGATGACACGAAGACAGGAAAAACATATGTCATTGCCCCAGAACACATCAATTATATTAACAAGGTATTAAAAGACGCTGCAATTAATATTGGTAAAGATGCGCTTGTACCTGGTGCTAAACGAACCCACAGTTTCACTTTTAAAGAAAAGTGGGCTGGTGCGACACGTGTACGTATTGGTTTTGCAGCTGAACGCATTATGCCTTATGTTGCTGGTGGTATCGCTTATACACAGCTTCAAGATAGTGCGTTGATTTCAATAACAGATAAAGATTCAGACAAAGTAATCGCTTCTGGTACTCTGTCTGATGAAACAAAGACCCTTGTTGGTTACACCCTTGGTGCTGGTGTTGATTTAGCAATGACCAATAATATTATTGTACGTGCGGAATATCGTTACTCAGATTTTGGTAAAAAGAAATTCTCAAATGATAAATATGAGACATCTTACAAAACCAATGATTTCCGAGTTGGTGTTGCTTACAAATTTTAACAGATGATAAGTTAAATAACAGAGGTTCTGTCTTTGACAGAGCCTCTGTTATTTTCTGTTGCCATATTATCACACAATACATAATTTATTGTGGATGTGAAAAGATATTATTCAGGTTTTCTTAAAAAAATCATAGACAATAAACAAGAATTACATTTAAAAACCAATAAGTTATTTATATATATATCTTTAGGTTTCTCGTACAAAATCAAGCTATGAAGCGATTTTGTCTGGGATGTGCCCTCCATTTTCTGTGACTGTATCATTTTTACTACAGCTTTTCTTTCTGTAATCTTGTAGCACTGTGCTCATAAATAAATTAGGAGCAAAGTTTATGAATATAAAATCTTTAGTAACAACTTCTGTTATCGCTATAGCGGCAGCTTCTGCAGCGCAAGCTGCTGATGTTGTCATCCCTCATGAAACAGCCCCAGCAGTTATCTCAGCCCCTTCATTTTCTTGGACAGGCTTTTATATCGGTGGTCAAGTTGGTAACTTTTCAGGTAAAGTTGATGTAGTTGATTCAGAAACAAAAAAGAAAATTACAGATAAAGACTGGACACCTAAGCCTTCCGGTTTTATGGGTGGTATTTATGTAGGTTCTAACGTAGATCTTGGAAATGGCCTCATTCTAGGTGTTGAAACCGATGCAGTCTGGGCTGACCGCGAAGATTCAAAAGCGCATTCAGCAGTCATTGGGGAAGCAGGCCTTGACAGTTTCAAAGATAAGCTTATAGCAGCGAAAGCTACACCTGCTACAGGAAAAACTATTGCTGGTATCGTGGCGACTGACAAACGTATAGATAGCACCTCTATAAAAGAAAAATGGTCTGGTGCAACACGCGTTCGTGTTGGTTTTGCAGCCGTTGATCGCATTATGCCTTATGTTGCTGGTGGTATTGCTTATACGCAGCTGCAAGTGGTTGATTCTCTTAAGGCAGCGACAGCTGATGGTGCCGAAATTGCTTCTGCTAAAGTGTTTGATGAAACGAAAACGATGGTTGGTTTCACTGTAGGTGGTGGTATTGATTTTGCAATGACAGACAATGTTCTATTGCGTGCAGAATATCGTTACTCAGACTATGGTAAAAAAGCATTTGTAAAGGACGGGGATAAATTAGCATACAAAACCAATGATTTCCGTGTAGGTGTTGCTTACAAATTCTAATTTCGTCAACAACGAAATGATGAAGATAAAATAAATTGTCATGAGGCTCTGTTAAAGACGGAGCCTCTGTTATTTTTCTATTGTTATATTATTACACACTCCATATTTATTGGCGGTGTAAAAGATATTATTCAGATTTCCTTAAAAAGATTTTTATAAACGACAGGCAATAATTACGCGGTAAAATCAATGAATTATACGTATTTATAACTTACAATTTCTTGTGAAACGTGAAGTTATGAAATGACTTTATCTTGCGTCAACTTTCGTTTCCTATGATTGTATCATTTTACTACAGCGTTTTTTTTGTAGTCGTATAATACTGTGCTCGTAAATAAATGAGGAGCAAAGTTTACGAATATAAAATCTTTAGTAACAACTTTTGTTATCGCTATGGCAGCAGCTTCTGTGGCAAAATCTTCTGATTTTATCATTCTTCGTGAAAAAGCTCCAGCAGTTATCACAGCCCCTTCATTTTCTTGGATAGATTTTTATCTTGGTGGCTAAGTTGGCAACTTTTCAAGTCAAAGTTGATGTATTTGATTTAGAGACAAAAGAAAAAACTTTAGATAAAGATGCACTACCTAAGTCTTCCGGTTTCATAGGTGGTATTTATTTTAGGTTCCAACATAGATCTTGAAAATGTCCTCATTCTAGGTGTTGAAACCGATGCAGTCTGGGCAGACCGAGGAGAGACGAAGACGGTCTCAAAGATTCTTGTGATTGATGATTTTAATGATGAATTTAAAGATGCTGGTGTCACATTGGATGAAAATGAAAAGTTTCAAAAGGGTGACACAGCAGTGTATTGCATTGGTTTCAAAGAAAATGGTCTGGTGCAACACGGGTTCGTGTTGGTTTTTCCGTCGCTGACAGTATTATGCCTTATGTGGCTGATGGTATTGCTTATGCGCAAATACAGGGTGTTGGTAAAGTTTCAGGAACAAACAAAATTGGCAAATGGGTAAGCCAAGTAAAGAAGTTTCTGCTACAGTATTTGATAAAATAAAAACGATGGAGGGTTTCACCCTTGGTGGTGGTATAGATTTCGCGATGACAGATCATGTTCTGCTTCGTGCGGAGTACCGTTACTCAGACTTTGGTAAGAAGGAATATAAAAAGTATTACCTTAAACTAGGTTACACAACCAATGACTTTCACGTAGGTATCGCTTACAAGTTCTAATTTCATCAAAAGTACAATTATGAATAAAAAGTATTAATAAAAAATTAAATTTTTAAGAGATCTTGACTTTGATCAAACCACTGGTTTTCTGGGTGTTTATTTGTATGGTTGTGACATTTTTACTACAGCTTTTCTATCTATAATCTTGTAAGGTCATTTTATAGTTAATTTAGGAGCAAAATTATGAATACAAAATCTTTAATAGCAACTTCTATTGCCGCTTTAATTTCAGCTTCTGCAGCACAAGCTGCTGACGTGGTGATCCCTCGTGAAACAGCCCCAGCAGTTATCGCAGCAGCCCCTTCGTTTTCTTGGACAGGCTTTTATCTTGGTGGTCAAGTTGGTAACTTTTCGAGTAAAACTAAAGTAACTATTCCAGGAGAAGATAAAGAACTTGTCAAAAAAGATAACACACCTAGTCCTTCTGGTTTCATGGGTGGGATTTATGCCGGATCTAACGTAGACCTTGGAAATGGTCTCATTCTCGGTGTTGAAACCGATGCAGTTTGGGCAGACCGTGAAGAATCAAAAACAGCCCGTGAATTGACTCTTACTGAAAAAAATGCAGCAGATTTTAATAATGCCCTTGAAAAAGCTAAGGTTGAATTAAAAGATCAGCAACGGTTTGAAATAGGTGACAAGGTAACGGAAAAGCACAGCTACAAAGAAAAATGGTCTGGTGCTACACGCGTTCGTATCGGTTTTGCTGCTGTTGACCGTATTATGCCTTATGTTGCTGGTGGTATTGCCTATGCGCAGGTACAGGGCATTCAATCAGTTACAGGAAAAGGAGAGAGAGCTAAGGTTGAGCAGAATGCTGATGTGGTGGAAAACCCACCAGTTAAGCAAAATGTAGATTTGACTGGTGGTACTTGGGCTGATGACACGAAGACAATGGTTGGTTTCACTATTGGAGGCGGTGTTGACTTTGCAATGACCGACAACGTTCTTTTACGTGCAGAATACCGTTACTCCGATTTTGGTAAAAAGAAATTCGCCAACGATACACGTGAATTCAACTACAAAACCAATGACTTCCGTGTAGGTGTCGCTTACAAATTCTAATTTCGTAAAAATGAAATTATCAGCACAAAAAATACTAAGGCCTCGTTTAACGGGGCCTTTATTTTATTATCTCTATTTTATTCCTCTTAATCTCTTCATTTTTAATGGGATCATACTCCTCATGCAAAACAGAACGCCCTAAACGGAATACACTTGTTGTTGTGTATTCACACATTTTTTTTTAAATAAATATTTTTCAAAGTACATCAAGCCCATTTATGTCTCTGGAAAAGATTTGAATATTTTAGGCTCTGATGTTCAAGCAACGGATAAACTTCTCTTGCAAGCTGAGAGGAATGTTTCGATTGATGCCACACGCAACAGCATGGACAATCAGAATGGGAGTGAAACATCTCATGTTGCTTTACACAATGGCTCTCATTTAAGTTCTGGAAAAGAGACCACTGTTCTATCGGGTGGCGATATCCATATGGCTGCTTCCGATATAGATGCCAAGGGCAATGTTGCTCTTGGCGCCCAAGGGGAGGTAACAATAGGGGTAAGAAACGATGAAGTGGAGTATCATCTTCGCACCAAAAACACGAAAGTGGATATGCAAGCCTCTCATGCCGTTGGCTCTTCGATAAAATCGGGAGGTGACACCACTGTCATTGCAGGGCAGGATGGCAAACCACATGATCTTAGCATCACAGGCAGTTCCATTGCGGCTGATGGCAAGGTGGGGCTGAAAGCCAGCAACGATATTCTCATCAATAATGCAGAGGATAGCTTACATTATGAAATGTCGTATCACAAAGAGGGTGGGGTGTTTAGTAGCAGCAAATCTGAGCATAACAAGATGGATGTGAGCCAAGTTGTGGGGTCAAGTATAACAGGGGGTGAAGGCATTGCCATTGACTCAGGAAATAACACGGAAGTTGTCGCCTCGACGCTCATAGCCGGTAAGGCAGAGGAAACGTCAGGAGAGAAAGCTCTGGGAGATCAAAAACAAGCGGATATTACTATTCACTCTGGGGGAAAGATTACTATCAAAGGCGCCCAAGAACACTTGGATCAGCAAGCGCAATCGTCATCAAGTGGCTTTTTGCATGAGGAATCGTCCGATACATATCAATCGCATACCACAACGGTCTCCTCTATCCTTGGGGCGACGGGAAACATTATCACGCAATCAGACAAAGAGACCACAATCACGGCTTCTCATCTGCTTTCCGGTCAAGATATCAATGTGAGCGGAGAAAGTGTGACGATTGATGGCATGACAGATCACCATAAAAGCCATTCAGAGACCCATGAAACAGGTTTTGGTGTGGGATCAGGTAAGGGCTTTGTGTCGATATACGGGAGTGAGGGAAAGACAGAAAATGAAGAGAGTTT
>NZ_JBHIOI010000041.1:0-5112 GCF_042195415.1 Bartonella sp. CE47NXGY
AGTTCTTCTTTTTGACGTTTAGCAAAACTTGTCTTTTCTCTATCCCAAGGAGTTTCAATCTTCTCTTTTTGTTGTTCCAAGCACTCTTTATTAAGATAAACGCCAAAAGCAATATTTTTGCCAATACCTTGAGAAACATCATCCCTTTTATTTTCTGTAAACTTGATAAGGTTCTTATAGATGAGTGCAGATAGATATTCTGAATTACCAAAATGTGCTTCAATTGACGCACGTGTCATTTCTTGTCGCTCAATACCCTTCCAGTTGATATGATAACCAGCTTCACGAGCCAGTTGCACCATAAATTCACGCTGAGTACGCCCATTCCCCTCTCGAAACGGATGCAACGCATTCAATTCGCCCATGTAATACCCAGCCCTTTGGCTAAAGTCATAAGCGCCAAGACCACGCAGATACTGTTCTTTTGCAAGCTTTTGCGTAATCTTCGGTGCATAACTTTCAATCTGATTATAACTAGCAAACATACTATTGCCTTTGGCAATATCCACTAAACGAACTTGTCCCGCCCATTCATATATGTCACCAAACAGTCTTCTATGAATCTCTTTCATGTAATTCAGATCAAACTTACCACCAATAGGAGTATGTACAAATTCGAAAGATTTTACATAAGAAATCGTAGATTCTACACGTTGCAGTGTGGCTTTGTCTTTAATACCAAGCCGATTATACATCACACCAGTTTCAGGATCAGTATAAGAATCACCGCTCCCCTTATACTTCTCCACGTTTTACCCTCTCCATATAATCTTTGAGGATATCACTTGTTTCAAGCTCTCCAATAATAACACGCTCCATTTGTGCAACAACCAGCGGATCTGGCTCTAATCCCTCTAAACGTTGGCTTGCCAATGCATTTTCAGCATAGAGGCGACGCAGCTTAAGTTCCTCTTCACTCAACATATTAAAACCCTCATTTGCTTACATTTATTATAGCCAAACAGACTATAGAAACAAGATTTTATTCCTTGTCTTACCCGCGTTACATCTTTTGACCTTGTACGCTCATACGCATGATTTAGCTCTTGTATACGTTTCTGTTGCAAAAACTTAACTGCCATTTGAAACTCTTTTATGCAATCTTGATCATGGGACTGTTGTTAAGGATTTTTTTTTGATAGATCATAATTTGTTTGCATAGCAAGCCAAGCACGTGCTGTGCTTACACCAGACATTTCAAGCCTAATAGCAAGATTAGCACTCATAGCGGCTTTTCCATTTAAAACTCTAGAAAGTGCTACACGAGATATACCAAGCTACTCTGCTGCTTCATTAAAGGATAAACCAAGCTCTTTGATCACATCTTCTCGCAATAATTCACTGGGATGTGAAGGATTCTTCATCATTGTTTAGACCTGCTTTTTGATGACAATCTAGATAATCAACCATTTCCACATCTATGCTATCAAAGCGAAATATTACGCAACAATTTCCATTTACAGTAATTGACTAATAATCCTTGAAATCACCCTTTAGCAGATGTAATTAAAAGGATGGATAACTCAAATCTTTTGGCGATACATCTCCTTCAAGAGCACTTAGAATACGCTTTAATTTTTGAGCATGGGCGGTTCTAATCCCTTCAGTCGTACCAGTATTATAGAAGGCTTCAATCCTTTTATGTTTAAATCTTAAAATTGTAAATGAATATAGAGTGTACCCTTCCAAGATACAAAAAATGTTCATTATTTTTACATCACACGGCTTTTTTTACTTTATAAACATTAGAACTGTCGTGAAAAAATTGCTCATTCTCATCTCTTTCTCATTATTCTACTAATTATTGGAAAAGTATAAGTTCATAATTAGGAGGAGCTAAACGTAATAGGAGCGTATCATATCTCCAATTGGCAGCGGCACTTAGAAACATCAAGATGATATAACCACAATGACCATTGCTGTTTGATGTTCATGGGGCGCTGCACCCGCTGTATATCGAGTAAAAAGAATGAATAACACTAATAACCCCCTACAAACTCTGTTAAACTAATAACCGGTTTACGAATAAGTAAAAGAAAAAGGAAAATCAAAAAAAGGCATATTTTTCATATTTTACGAACTATAGAGAAATCTATACGCATTGTAGTTATTAGAATTAGACTTTTCCCTTTTTTATTTAATTTGTTCGTAGATAGAGTATCCATTACCGTTATTACATCACTAACAGAGTTAATAATCATACCTTTTGTAATTGCCAAAATCCCGCATTAAAATCAGACCTTTATTCAAAGATGATCTGATAATTTTCTCAAAAAAATCAAGATTCCTCAAGTGCAGTCCCCATGCGTACATCATGATGAATAATAATATCCATCAACTCTGTCACGACAGTGTCCAATACTTCTCGTGCATCGCCTTCAGCCATAAGGCGGATAACCGGCTCCGTTCCAGAAGCGCGGATCACCAGCCGTGCCTCTTTTCCCAACCGCTTCTCTGCTTGATCAATGGCCGCTTTGACGGGATTTTTTTTCAAGATATTTTTATTTTTAATCGTTACATTTTTTAAAATTTGCGGTACAGGTTCAAACCGTTTACACAATTGGCTCATAGGGCTTTGACTTTCCTTCATACAAGCTAAAATCTGCAATGCAGCCACCAAGCCATCACCCGTGGTACCAAAATCACTAAGCACGATATGGCCAGAAGCCTCACCACCAACATTATATCCCTTTTGGCGCATGGCATCGACAACATAACGATCTCCAACTTTTGTCCTTACAAGGTGCAACCCTTTGCTATTCAAGAAACGCTCTAGTCCAAGATTTGACATAATCGTTGTGACAACACCATTGCACCGTAATCGTCCCATTTTATGCCA
This sequence comes from Bartonella sp. CE47NXGY, assembly GCF_042195415.1. Taxonomy (NCBI): domain Bacteria; kingdom Pseudomonadati; phylum Pseudomonadota; class Alphaproteobacteria; order Hyphomicrobiales; family Bartonellaceae; genus Bartonella; species Bartonella sp. CE47NXGY. The sequence continues at coordinate 2,840 of NZ_JBHIOI010000041.1, forward strand.
ATTTTCAGCAATTACAGCAATCAACTGATCTCCATCAACCGTTTGTGCTTTTTCATCCACAATGAGAACACGATCTCCATCTCCATCAAGAGCAATCCCCACATCAGCACGCACTTCATGCACTTTTCGTTTTAAAGAGCTTAAATCGGTTGATCCACATTTTTGATTAATATTGGTCCCATTGGGTTCATCATGAATAGCAAAAACCTCAGCCCCCAATTCCCATAAAGCACGGGGAGCCGCTTTATAAGCAGCCCCATTGGCACAATCCACAACAATACGCACAGTATCTAAGCGAACATCACGCGGCAAAGTTCGTTTGGCATATTCAATATAACGATAAATATCCCCCTCAACCCGTTTTGCATAACCAATTTCGGCAGAACTTGCTAAAGATTTTGAAAGATCTGTATCGATCAATTGTTCAATTTTGGCTTCCATATCATCTGAAAGTTTAAAACCATCAGGACCAAAAAGTTTAATTCCATTATCATAGAACGGATTATGAGAAGCAGAAATCATCACCCCAAGATCCGCTCGCAAAGAGCGGCAAAGCATTGCAACAGCAGGGGTTGGCACTGGACCCAATAAAAAAGCTTCCATCCCCGCAGCAGTCAATCCTGAAACCAAAGCGTTTTCCAACATATAACCAGATAATCGTGTATCCTTGCCAATCACCACACGATGAGATTGATGTTGTGAGCGAAATAAAACCCCTACAGCCATCCCCACCTTCATGGCAAAATCGGGTGTCATAGGAAATGAATTGGCTTTCCCCCGAATTCCATCTGTACCAAAATATTTTTGCACCATGCCTCTTTCCTTTAATATATAATTCTTCCCTTGGCTTTTCCTTAAAATCCTAACAAGCCCCCTTGGTACAATAGTCCCCCCGCTCCCCGTATAAAATCAGATCATTGATCTAAACCTTCATGCATTTAAACAATCAAGCCCCCTATTCACCATCTACACATCTAAACCACTCTCAAGCAATTATGTTTACACCCTTCCACATAAAAGCAATATTATCTCCTCAAAATGCTCTATACACCCCTTTAATACAACCAACGGATAATCTCACACACTTGCTAAATCCGTAAAGAAACCCAGCACCAAACCTCATACCCTACAAAATCAGCAAGGAAATCTATCGCCTAACCTCACAACCCTACCACATTAGAAAAGCAACAGTCCACCTCGCCTTGTAGCATGCTAAAGCCGTCATAATACAACGGCTTTGCTTAATTTTTTGCTTCCATATTTTTGCAAATATTACAAGAAAGGCGCAAACAAAACTTGCGCCTTTCTCAAAAAAATTAGAAGTTTTCCTAAAACATCGTCACTCAAGCGATATTAAATAATTCTTATTTTTCTTTATCATGTCCCGCAGTATTGGACTTCTTTTCAGCATTACTTTTAGAGCGGTTGACTGATTTTGTGGTGCCTTTTGTGCTTTGCGCTTTTTTCTCAGTCTCATCCGATTGCACTTCTTTAGACTGAGCCTCCTTAGGCTCAACATTACCGGATTTTGCTGTTTTTTTCCCAACAGCTGCCTCTGCTTTGCCTGCCTCGCCTTTATCTGTCTCTGCTTTATGAAGCACTGTTTTAGGGGCTGCTTCAGCGCTTTTTTCATCTACCACTGTTGTCTCTGTCTTCATTTTTCCAGTTTTTGGAACAGAAGACCCCCGTGGCGCAGCACCCTCATCTTTCTGTGTGCGTGAAGGAGGCTTTCCTGCAATAACTTCGTTAATTTCAGCTCCCGTTAAAGTCTCATATTCCAACAAACCTTGTGCCAAAGCAAACCATTCTTTTCTTTTTGTTTTCAAAATGTTTGTCGCATTTTTATAGGCATCATCAATAAGCTTACGCACTTCCATATCAATCATGCGCGCTGTTTCTTCAGAGACATTTTGTGTTCGCGCAACAGAATGACCCAAAAAGACTTCATCTTGGTTATCGCCATAAGCTACATTTCCAAGCAGATCAGAAAATCCCCACCGTGTGATCATCGCGCGAGCTAATTTCGTTGCTTGTTCAATATCAGAAGAAGCACCAGATGTGATATTTTCCTTTCCAAACTTTAATTCTTCAGCCACACGTCCACCCATCATAATGGCCAGACGAGAAATCATCCACCGATAACTCATAGAATAGCGATCGCCTTCAGGCAATTGCATCACCATTCCCAATGCTCTTCCCCTTGGAACGATTGTTGCTTTGTGGACAGGATCAGCAACCGGCACATTAAGAGCCACAATAGCATGTCCTGCTTC
>NZ_JBHIOI010000041.1:5212-7280 GCF_042195415.1 Bartonella sp. CE47NXGY
GCACCGGAAAATCCTGGTGTTCCCCTTGCCAAAATTTTCAAATCAACGTTAGGCGCTAAAGGCACGTTGCGCACATGCACTTTCAAGATTTGTTCACGCCCAGAAACATCAGGGTTTGGCACAACAACTTGTCGGTCGAAACGCCCTGGTCTTAACAAAGCGGGATCAAGCACATCGGGACGGTTTGTTGCGGCAATAAGAATAATACTTTCATTGGGCTCAAACCCATCCATTTCGACAAGCAACTGGTTTAAGGTCTGTTCACGTTCATCGTTTCCACCGCCAAGACCAGCCCCCCGATGGCGTCCAACAGCATCGATTTCATCGATAAAGATAATACAAGGTGCATTTTTTTTAGCCTGTTCGAACATATCGCGCACACGGCTTGCCCCAACACCAACAAACATTTCAACAAAATCAGACCCTGAAATGGTAAAGAATGGCACATTGGCTTCACCTGCCACAGAACGTGCTAGCAAAGTTTTACCGGTTCCTGGAGGACCAACAAGCAAAACACCGCGTGGGATACGCCCCCCTAAGCGTTGAAATTTTTGTGGTTCGCGTAAAAATTCAACAATTTCTTGAAGATCTTGCTTTGCTTCTTCAACGCCAGCAACATCTTTAAAGGTAATACGTCCTTGCGCTTCATTAAGCAATCTTGCTTTCGATTTCCCAAATCCCATTGCACCGCGTGACCCATTTTGCATTTGCCGCATAAAAAAGACCCACGCCCCCACGATAATAATAACAGGTAATAAGGAAAAGAGGAGATTGAGGAAAATGCTATTTCCAGAGCTTTCAGGAATAGCTTTAACATTGACGTTTTTACTTTCCAATTTTTGTATCAAACCTGGATCGCGAGGAGCATAGGTTGAAATAGCTCTATGTTCAATGGTTTTTCCTGTTAATTTTTGACCTTGAATGGTCACAGATTTCAACTCATTATTCTCAACTTTTTGCAAAAATTCAGAATAGGAGACTTCTCCACCACCAGAACGTTGGCTATCTCCATTAAAGAGAGAAAACGACACAATCAAAATCAATGCAATAACTCCCCAAATAAGGAGAGAGCGGTAATTGGAATTCATATTCAGCCCACTTAATCAAATATAGATTTCAAACAGTTCCCCTTAACATATAACCTTGTCAGCCCCTTGCCAAGGGATGAGAAGCTGTTTATTTTCTTTTAGAGTAATTTTCCTTTATCTTTTCACCTCAATATTAAAAAAAGGTTCCACAACATTCACCAAGGCAGCATCTTCTCGTGAGGAAAGCCAATCGAAAGGTGCCATAATCCGCTTGACGATAACATGTTTATGAACAACTGCTTGAGAAATCAACTCTGGAATATCATACCCTTTATGATTTGAGATCATCAGCAGCGATTGTAAAGAGGGAAAATGAGGCTTTTCAAGCTCAAAATCGCTATTTTTTAATAAAAATTTCAGCTGTTCTAAATTTGCGGCTCCAACCTTTATAGCCTCATATCCATGATTTGTGATATGATAGCGCCCATCCCATATAAAAGTTTTATCTGGCTCAACAATAGCCTCTTTCATATTTCGCCCTTCACGCCACAAAGAAATTCCCTGCTTGTTATATTCAATAACAGAGCCCGCATAAGTAAAACGCCGCTTTTCTGGAGAATCAAGACAGAGTTTTTGAACAAGCATGCTTAATTTCTGATTGGGGAGCAAATAAAATCCCCCTCCCATCAGCACAGCAAAGAGCCCCACCACAAAAGGAAAACTGGAATGTTTCTGTAAAAACAGCGCAGGCTTTGCTATGAAACAACGCCCATGTTGGACAGTAATATCCAGCGCTAAGATCAAATCAGCAATATTTTTGGCTTGTTGACGACGCTGCAATGCGGCTTCATTTATTTTTTGAGCAATATAAGCCAATTTTTGTGGAGAAAGAGATTGACGCACGCGCACACGTTCAAAATTGCGATCTTCATTGGTTGGATCATCAATCCATGTTTGTCCTTGTAAGCGTAAATAATTCCGTAATGTTTGGCGTTTTACACCAAGGAGTGGCCGAATCAAACGCACTTTTCTATGCAACA
>NZ_JBHIOI010000041.1:7380-8637 GCF_042195415.1 Bartonella sp. CE47NXGY
TGATAGGTCTCAACCTGATCATTGAGTGTATGCCCCGTCATAATAAGTGATGCGCCTTGTTTTTGTGCTTCTTTAACCAAGAGATCATAGCGTGCAACACGCGCGCTGGAAGCAATATGCGTCTTTGGCTTTTCGCCTTCCCATCGCACAGTGATATGTTGAATATCATGGACACGACAAATTTTCGCAACAGTTTCTGCTTCACGCATCGATTCTTTACGCAATTGATGATCAACCGTGACAACAATCATTTCTGGAGGAAATACGAGTGTTTCCAAATGCTCTTTGACCAAAAACATCAAAGCCAAAGAATCACTTCCCCCTGAGACGGCAAGAATCAACTTCTGACATTGAATAAAATCCGATGTTTTAAAGAGATTTCTTGCCAGTCTAACGCACACCGAAAACGACCTCGCTGTTTATTTTGCAGGTTTACAAAAAACAGATGCTAATGTTTGTTGACGTTTTGATTTTTTCACAAAATGAGCACAATCGTCTTTATTTGGCTCAAGAGCGACCATACTTCTTGCTAATTTCAGTAAAATCTCGGAGGTATAGAGCTTCTTTTTATCTGCATACCATGCGGTAAGATAAACTTGTGCTGCTTCATGATAGCGTTTTTGCCCCAACAAAGATTCGGCCAACCAAAATAAAGCATCATCACTCAAAGGATCTTTTTTGTAACGATTTTGAAAAGCGCAAAAGCTTTTTTCAGCATCAACATAGTTAGCAGAACGAATAAAATCATACCCTTCCTTATACAAAGCTTTAGAAGAAGAAAGATTGTCACTCTGATGTGCTTCAATTGGAGCACTTACTTCATGCGCTTTGTTAAAAGGTTGACTGTTTTCATGGTCATGGCTCTCCACCTTAGCTTCCACAGCAGCAACCTTTGTCTGGTCACCTGTACTATGGTCCTGCTCCATCTCTTCCTTTACAGTCTGAGATTTTTCATCTACAGCAGACTTTTCAAAAGAACAAGAATAAACAGAAGAGACTTCTGTATCAAAAAGCTCGTGAAACTGCTTGTTAACATTTTTTAAACTGTTATGCTCAAGCACCATTCGTATCTTATGCAAAAGCTTATCTAAATCATAATCTTTAAATAAAGCCTGTTGATTCTCTAAAATAATCCCTTGGTGCTCCGCAACACTAGTAGCTTTTTCCACCACATCAGATGCTGCTTTATCAGCTGCTTCAGGTGCTTTCTTCACTGCATCAACAGCCTTATTAACGGCGTCAGTGGCTTTTTCCACC
>NZ_JBHIOI010000042.1:0-2568 GCF_042195415.1 Bartonella sp. CE47NXGY
CCGACCAATCTGCGCCAGATAGAGCAAGGGCTTGATCAAATCAATCGGCTTTTCTCACGCCAAGCCACCATTAATCTTGGTGCGGGTAGCAATTCGGGTGGTTCGATACTCGATGTTCATATTGAAAAACAGAAACCTTGGCTTATTACGCTTTCCAGCGATAATCTTGGCGCTAAAGCAACAGGGCTTTATCAAACGCGCTTGAGCCTTTCTTTTGATGATCTGTTGGGGATCAATGATCAATGGTCGTTTAGCTATCAGCGTTCTATGGATGGTAGTCCGTATCATTTTTCTCACAAGCGTCCCAATAGTGATACTCTAACGGGATCATTTTCTCTTCCCTATGGCACTTGGACAACAGGTTTTGATGGGACGTGGAGCCAATATCATTCGAGTGTTAAGGGAATATTTTCCGATATTATGACTGCGGGTAAGTCTTTATCGCTTACACCGTGGATTTCACGGGTTATCGACCGTGATCAAGAGGGAAAGACCTGGCTTACAGGACGCTTGACATGGAAATATTCTGATAATTTTATTATGGGCAGTCGGGTTGATGTTTCCAGCCGTAAACTAGCTATTGCAACCTTTGAGCTTGATCACTCGCGCAAGTGGCTTGGAGGAGAATTAAGCGCGCATATAGGGTTTCATAAAGGGTTGGCAATTCTTGGCGCTTATGACGATAAAGAGCAAGAGAATGCAACAAAAAATTCACCCAAAGGGCAATTTTCCAAATTATCTTTTTCCCTAGGCTACGTGCGTCCTTTTTCGCTCAAACAATATAACTTTCGCTATAACACGCTGTTTTCAGGACAATTATCACCCGACACGTTGTTTAGTTCAGAGCAAATATCGCTTGGTGGTAGTTCCTCTGTGCGTGGGGTGCGTGAGGCGATTTATTACGGCAATAATGGGGCGTTTTGGCGCAATGAATTGTCGCTGTTGTTGCCAGGTTTTTCTTCGAGAATGGGGCGTAAATTTATGAGCCAATTTGCCCCTTATATGGCGCTTGATCTGGGGGCCGTGGCCAATGATGTAAACAAAAACAGTTTTGGCGGGAGCCTCGTTGGGGCAACTCTTGGTTTCCATGCAACCGGAGACATTACGGATATTGATGTGTCTTATTCGAATATTTTAACCCAATCGACAGTGCGAGAAAAGGGAAATGCGACAGGGTTATTTCAAGTGCGGGCATTATTGAGATTTTAGAGCAAAGGGGCGGTAAAAATATCGCTGCGCTGTTTATACCCATATGGGTTGTTTTTTTAAAGAGATAAAGAATTTTATGAGGAGCTGAAGATGCGGGGATTGAAAGATCAAAAGCATAGATTGGGATATGGATACAAGCTATGGCAGCGCGTTCTTTGTGTTTTGCAGCGAGGGATCCATAAGGGGCTTTCACTTGTTTTAAGCTTTTGCTTAGCTTTTCAGCCTTTGTTATTGCAAGCACAAGCGCTTGGAGCGCGAAGTCCTGTTGCACAAGAGAGCCAAGGGATTAAAGCAGCTGATGGGGTTGGCTCTGTTTTCCGCCCCACGGTGGGGAAAGCCGGCAATGATGTGCCGCTGATTGATATTGTTCGCCCCAATGGACAGGGTCTTTCTCATAACAAATATGACAGTTTCAATGTTGATACCCATGGCATAATTTTGAACAATTCGACTGAGGAAGTCTCGCGTTCACAGCTTGGGGGATTGGTGCCAGGCAACAGCAATTTGCGTTATAGCGGTGCAGCAAAGGTTATCCTTAATGAAGTGGTAAGTGCCAATCGCTCGCGTCTTGAAGGCATGAGCGAAGTACACGGGCATATGGCGGATGTTATTATCGCCAACCCCAATGGGATTACCTGTAACGGTTGTGGTTTTATCAATACTCCACGGGTGACTTTATCGACCGGACAACCGATTATTGGAGCCGATGGGGCTTTGAGTGGGTTGCGTGTTGAGGGTGGAGATATCACCATAGGTTCTCGTGGGGCTGATGGGAGTGCATTAGATATTTTTGATCTTGTTTCGCGCAAGATCAGTGTCGGGGGTCCCATACAGGTCAAAGGAGATTTGGCTGTTATCGCGGGGCGCAATCATTTTGATTATGACAAACGCGAAGCAACTTCTCTTGGTTCTGATGGCAAAGAGCCGGAATTGGCGATTGATTCCAGTGAGTTTGGTGGAATGTATGCGGGGCAGATCCGCGTGATTGCCAATGATAAAGGCGCCGGCGTTAAGATGCGCGGAGACATGGTTGCCAATGCAGGCGCCATGAGATTGACAAGTGATGGCAAGCTGGTGATTGCCAAAGCACGCGCCAAAGGAGCGGTGAAGGCTCACTCCCACCACGATAGTGTGCACGTGAAAGATCTGCTTTTCTCAGAAGAAGCAGTTGAACTGAAGGCTTTGAAACATATTGAACTGGCTGAGCAAGCTCGCGTTGCAGCGAGCGGTACTGTTGATGTGGGCGCCGATCTGATCAAGCTCCAGTCCCATGCTCTTCTAGCAAGCGGTATTGGGAGTGATGGTCAACAGTCAGCGACGGGTTCTTTGCATTTACAGGCAGCAAAGCTTGAGGCGGGG